>CAYZUZ010000055.1:0-7595 GCA_964481795.1 uncultured Cryomorphaceae bacterium | reverse complement strand
TCATTGGTATTAGAAGGCGCTAACGTACAGCCACAAGTACTTCAAGATTATGATTTTAACTTTAATTTTCCCAAACTTCATACAGCCTTGGTCGACCTATTGGGATGATGTAATGAAAACCTTAAAAAACCTCTTTGGCTACGTTGTAAATGTTGGTGCTTTTGCCCATGGAATAGTAGTGAATTACGGGTACTCCCGCTGCTTTCAGTTCTTTTGATTGCTCTATGGCCCATTCTATACCTACTTGTCTTACCTGTTCGTTGTCTTTACACTTGATGGCTTCCAAGGCTAATTCATCAGGTATATCTACATGAAACATATTGGGAATCAGACTTAATTGTTTTTTTGTGGCTAAGGGCTTTAGTCCTGGAATAATGGGTATGGTAATACCTGCTGCTCTACATTTTTCTTCAAAATCAAAGAACTTTTTATTGTCGTAAAACAATTGTGTTACAACGTAGTCTGCTCCAGCGTCTACTTTTCTTTTCAAGTTTTGAATATCGATATTTAAGCTTGGGGCTTCAAAATGCTTTTCAGGATAACCGGCAACACCTATACAGAAATCTGTAGGTGTTTTATTTTCTAATTCTTCATCCAAATAAACTCCTTGATTGAGATTTACAATTTGCTCTACAAGCTCACTTGCAAACCTGTTTCCATCCGCCTCAGGGGTAAAATAACGTTGATTTTTTGTAGAATCGCCTCGCAAGGCAAGTACATTTTTTATGCCCAAAAAATCAAGGTCAATCAATACATTTTCGGTTTCTTCTTTATTAAAACCTCCACAAAGCAAGTGAGGAACAGCTTCAACCTTGTAGCGATTCATAATTGCAGCACAAATACCTACAGTACCAGGTCGCTTTTTTATTACTTTTTGCTCGTAAAATCCATTGGACAAAGGCTTCATAATCACCTCTTCGCGGTGGTAAGTTACGTTGATAGCTGGAGGATTAAACTCCATTAATGGATCTATATTTTCAAAAATAGACTTGATATTTTGTCCTTTTAATGGAGGTAAAATTTCAAAAGTAAAAAGTGTTTCTTGTGCAGAAGAAAGTATGTCGTTGAATTTCATTTTTTCAATTGTGAATTATAAATTGTGAATTGTGAATTTGGGGGCATTTCAATAGATATAAATCAATCTAAATTTTCCCCTTTATTATTATTTGATTTTAACGTTTTTAAAATAGAAGTAAGAATCCTGATAAGTTCTTCGCAATGACCTCTCAAATCATTATAAATTGATTCCTCTAGCAGTTCTGAATGAAAGAGAAGATCTATCCAATAGCCTGTCTCTTCCGCTTCTTTTTGTGCAATTTGCAATTTATGAATAAAATCCTTTTTGCTTTCAGCATGCTTTGATTCTCTTACCAAAGCTCCAATAGAAGTCCCACTTCTAAGCAATTGTTTAGCTAACACATAGTTTTTTTGCTCATTGAGCTGAGCACAGAATTTTACAATTTTTATTGAAAATTCAAATGATTTATGTCTTAAAATATTATCTTTCGCCATTATTCAGTATTTTATATCAAAAAAAATTCATCATTATCTAAAATTACTGCTCGCATTAAAGACTATCACAAAGCTCCAGTAATTTATAATTTATAATTCACAATTATCCATTAATCATTAATAATTAATAATTAATAATTAATAACACTCCCCAGCCATTTCTCTATTTCTTGTACGGGTTTGTTTTTTCTACGAGCGTAATCTTCTACTTGGTCTTTGTCGATTTTGCCTACACCAAAATAGCGGCTTTCGGGGTGAGCAAAGTACCAGCCGCTCACGCTTGAGGCAGGCCACATGGCGAGCGATTCGGTGAGTTGGGTGCCTATGCGTTGTTCTACCTTCATAAGGTCCCAAAGGGTAAGTTTCTCTAAGTGATCGGGGCATGCTGGGTAGCCAGGAGCCGGACGAATACCGCGATATTTTTCTTTGATGAGCTCGTCGTTGCTGAGATTTTCCTGAGGTTCGTAGCCCCAGTACTCTTTTCGTACGAGTTCGTGCAGACACTCAGCAAAGGCTTCTGCCAATCGGTCGGCAAGGGCTTTTATGAGAATTGCATTGTAGTCATCATGCTGTTTTTCAAACTCTTGAGCTTTTTCTTCGGCACCAAAAATACTTACCGCGAATCCTCCCAAATGGTCTTGAAGCCCCAATTCGGCCGGTGCCAAAAAATCGGCAAGCGAATAATTGGGTTGTCCGCCCGCTTTGGGCGTTTGTTGTCTAAGACTTTGAAAAGTAAATACTTGACCCTCGTGTTCCACTTGCATATCATCGCCTTTGCTTTGTGCCGGAAAAACACCCAATACAGCCTTGGCACAAAGCCATTTTTCTTCTACAATTTTATGTAGCATCTCTTGGGCATCAGCATACAATCGGGTGGCTTCTTCGCCTACAATTTCATCCTGAAGTATTCTAGGGAATCGGCCGGCAAGTTCCCAGGCTTGAAAAAAGGGAGTCCAATCAATATAACGGGTTAAGGTTTTTAGGTCAAAATCTTCTAAAACCTGCACCCCTTGAATCTTGGGTTTAGGAAATTCATATTGCTGCCAATCTATTTTTGGCTTATTAATAAGGGCTTCTTTATAAGGCAATAAGGGCTTTTCGTCTTTGCGTTTCAAGTAGCCTTCGCGCAGCTTGTCATAATCGGCTTTTATTTCTTGAGCAAAAGTCGCTTGAGATTCTTCGCTTAGTAGCTTTGATACCACTGGCACTGAGCGCGAGGCATCCAATACATGAATGACTGTACCCGAAAAAGCGGGAGCAATTTTTACCGCAGTGTGCGCGCGTGAAGTAGTAGCTCCACCAATCATAAGGGGTTTATTTATTTTCAGACGCTCCATTTCAGACGCTACATGCACCATTTCATCTAAGCTGGGCGTAATTAAACCTGAAAGGCCAATCACATCTACTTGCTCGCGTAGGGCAGTTTCCAATATTTTTTCTGCAGGCACCATCACGCCTAGGTCTATTACCTCATAATTATTACAAGCCAATACTACCCCCACTATATTTTTTCCGATGTCGTGCACATCACCTTTCACTGTAGCCATCAATATTTTACCGGCATTTTGTTGCCTTGCTGCTCCTGATTCCTCTTTTTCTTTGAGCAAATAAGGCTCTAAAAAAGCCACTGATTTTTTCATTACACGGGCGCTTTTTACCACCTGAGGCAAGAACATTTTTCCTTCACCAAACAGGTCGCCTACCACACTCATACCGGCCATCAACGGACCTTCAATTACTGCCAAGGGCTTTTGATATTTTGCTAATGCCTCCTGGGTATCGGTGTCAATAAACTCATCCAAACCCTTTACCAAGCTGTATTTGAGGCGCTCTTCTATAGGCATTAGGCGCCACGTATCGTCTTTTTTATTGATGCGTGCACCGCCTTTTACCTGCTCGGCAAAGGTTACCAAACGTTCGGTACTATCGGGTCTTCTATTAAAAAGCACATCCTCTACATGTTCTAATAAATCTTTTGGAATTTCTTCGTAAACACCTACCTGTCCTGCATTTACGATTCCCATATCCAAGCCTGCTTGTATGGCATGGTATAAAAAGGCCGTGTGCATGGCCTCGCGCACGGGTTCGTTGCCTCTAAATGAAAAAGAAATATTGCTGATGCCACCACTTACTTTGGCATGGGCCAGGTTTTGTTTGATCCATCGGGTAGCGTCAATAAAATCAATTGCATAGTTGTTGTGCTCTTCGATACCTGTGGCTACGGTGAGTATGTTGGGGTCAAAAATGATGTCGTGGGGATCAAAACCCACATGATGTACCAATAGGTCATAAGCTCGTTGACATATTTCTATGCGTCGATTTAAGGTATCGGCCTGTCCTTGTTCGTCAAAAGCCATAACGACCACAGCTGCACCATAGAGTTTTACTTTATTGGCTTGTGCTAAAAAAACTTCTTCCCCTTCTTTGAGCGATATAGAATTAACGATGGCCTTGCCTTGTACGCATTTTAAACCTGCCTCTATTACGCTCCATTTGCTGGAGTCGATCATTACAGGTACGCGGCTTATGTCGGGCTCGGCTGCAATCAGGTTCAAAAAAGTAGTCATGGCCTCTACTCCATCAATCATGCCTTCATCCATATTGATGTCGATTACCTGAGCTCCATTTTCTACCTGCTGACGGGCAACTTCAACCGCCTCAGCGTATTTATTTTCGCGTATCAATCTTGCAAAAGCTCTGGAACCTGTGATATTGGTACGTTCACCGATGTTGATGAAATTACTTTCAGGGCGAACAATCAAAGGCTCAAGACCTGATAAATTCATGTAAGGATATTCGCTTGGATGCCTGCGAGGCGCGTGTTTGGCTGCCTCATCGGCTATGGCTTTGATATGTGCAGGAGTAGTTCCACAACATCCGCCTATGATATTGACAAAACTATTATCAAGAAAATCTTTGATTTGCAGGTGCATATCTTCAGGACTTTCATCGTATTCGCCAAAGGCATTGGGCAATCCGGCATTGGGGTGTGCACTCGTATGGAATTTTGCATAACGTGCCAATTCTTGAAGGTGGGGTCTCATTTGTGCGGCACCTAGGGCACAGTTGAGCCCAATACTGAGCAAAGGCAAATGTGAAAGCGAGTATAAAAATGCCTCTACGGTTTGTCCGCTGAGCGTGCGCCCAGAATTATCCGTAATGGTTCCTGATACCATGATGGGCAGAGGCTCCATTCCTTTTTGATCAAAATAATTTTTAATGGCATACAAGGCAGCCTTGGCATTCAAAGTGTCGAAAATGGTTTCTACCAACAGTACATCGCAGCCACCTTGTACCAATCCGTCAATTTGCTCTGTGTACGCAGCCACAAGGTCATCGTAAGTTACGGCACGGTATCCCGGGTCATTTACATCAGGTGAAAGTGAAGCCGTGCGGTTGGTAGGCCCAATAGATCCTGCTACAAACTTTGAAGTTTGGGGATGTTTTTCCATATAATCAAGGCATGCTTGCTTGGCTAAGCGCGCTGCCTCATAATTGAGTTCCCACACGATATCTTCCATATCATAATCGGCCATAGAGATACGCTGACCATTGAAGGTGTTGGTTTCCAATATATCGGCACCTGATTCCAAATACTGCTTATGTATCTCATATATTATATGTGGCTGTGTAAGTACCAGTAAATCGTTGTTTCCTTTGAGCGAACTAGGCCAGTCTTTAAAGCGCTGACCTCTATAATCTTCTTCGCTGAGTTTGTACTGTTGAATCATGGTGCCCATAGCACCGTCTAATACCAAAATCCTCTTCGTAATCTCTTGCTCTATAGCGTGCATAATTCCTCTTAAATATTTATTTGTGAAGCAAATAGCACTTACCAAAAAAATGGGAGGATAACTTACAGCAGAATAATTAGGTTCAATAATAAAACCCTAGCTACTCATCTGTTTCCTCAGGCTGTAAGCCATTTCGGAACCGGAATTAGCACCCTGCTCAGGTTCAGGGTTGCTAAGACATCATAGGGCCGTTCCCTCCGTCTTTCTTGATAAGCGTGGCAAATATAGATGCAAATTAGAAACAATAGAAATAAAAAAGATTAAAATTCAATCGTGTATGAAAAAGCTAATGAATCATGTTTATAAAGTTAAACATTGAAAGCAAAAAGCCCTTACGATAAAATAAGAAAATTATGAACTAGAGCTCTTTTTTGTAAATTTAGAAAGATTCTAATATGAACGCTCCACTCTAAAAGTTTGGTTAAATGGCAAAGGGTAAAATTTTTGTCAACTTCATATGTGCTTTATCATTGCACTATAATTCAATTAAAATTTCTATAAAAATGCGTAAATTATTCATTCTCATGCTATTGCCAATATTTGTATCGGCACATGAGGGTATGTGGTTGCCCCACTTAATCAAACAACTCAACTATGCAGAAATGCAAAGCCTTGGTTTACAACTTACTCCAGAGCAATTATACTCTGTAAACAATTCAAGTTTGAAAGATGCCATTGTTTCTTTTGGAGGCTTTTGCACTGGCGAAATCATCTCAGAAAGAGGCCTCGTACTCACCAATCACCACTGTGGTTACGATGCCATACGCTCACACAGCACCGTTGAAAACGACATTTTAACAAATGGTTTTTGGGCTAAAAATCTGAGTGAAGAAAAAGTAAATCCCAACTTATTCGTTTCATTTTTGATTCGTATAGAGGATGTTACAGGCGATGTATTGAAAGAAATTACACCCGGCATGAGCGAAGACGACCGTGCAGCTAAAATTCGTGAAGTAGCTACTAAATTGCAGAAAAAAGCCGTAGAAGGCACGCATTATGTAGCTCAAGTAAAAGAATATTTCAACGGCAATGAGTACTACCTACTCGTTTATGAAGTATTTAATGATGTGCGTTTGGTGGGAGCTCCACCTTCATCGGTAGGCAAATACGGTGGCGATACCGACAATTGGATGTGGCCTCGTCATACAGGCGATTTTTCTATGTTTCGTGTTTATAGTGGCAAAGATGGCAAGCCTGCTGCCCATAGCAATGAAAATATTCCTTTGAAACCGCGTCACTTTTTGCCTATAAGTTTAGATGGAGTAAAAGAAGGTGACTTTACCATGGTTTTCGGATATCCAGGTTCTACAGATCGCTTTTTGAGCAGTGCAGGAGTAAAGCAAGCCATCGAAAAAGTAGGTCCATCGGTAGTTACCGTGCGCGAACTTAAACTGGCTATATTGCGCAAGCATATGAATGCGAGCGATGCCGTACGATTGGCTTATGCTTCCAATTATGCGCGTACTGCCAACTATTGGAAATACTTTATTGGCCAAACCAAGCAATTGAAAAACAACCGCGTATTTGATAAGAAAAAGGAAATCGAAAACGCATTTGTAAAATGGGCAGCTGCTAGTCCCGACAGAACAGAGAAATACGGAAACGCAGTAAATGACCTCAACGAAACCTACAAGGTAAAAGATGACTATGCCGCTGCTGAAATGTACGCACGCGAGGCCTTGCTTATTGGTGCCGATGTATTTCTTTATTCATTCAGAAACAGCAACTTACTAAAAGAATACACCTCTTTGATGGCAGCCAACAAAAAACTAAAATCAGGTGAAGAATTTGAAAAAAACGCTCAAAAAATTGAACGTTTACGAAAAAATATAGAGGCCAATGCCGAAAGACATTATTCTACCTACTATCATCATGTAGATCAAGAGCTTGCCGGAAATTTATTGGCATTGTATGCCAAAGACGTAGACCCAAAATACCACCCTGCATTTTTTGCCATGGTAAATAAAAAGTACAAAGGCGACTACAATCGCTTTGCTGCTGAGGTATTTAAAAAATCCATAATGACCGATAAAAATCGATTGATGGCTTACCTCAACAAACCCAACCAAAAAGTGCTCGACAAAGACTTGGGATTGATAGCCGCCAACGATATTTACAATATTTACTCAGGCATACCTACACAAAACAAGGCCAACGAAGACCGCCAAGAAGCAGCTTACAGAAGCTTTGTAGCTGGCTTGCGCGAAATGAATACAGACAAAAAATACTACCCCAATGCCAACTCTACCATGCGAATGACCTATGGCCAAGTAGGAAGTTACAAACCTG
>CAYZUZ010000054.1:0-7735 GCA_964481795.1 uncultured Cryomorphaceae bacterium | reverse complement strand
GAACAAGTTGCGTAAACCATAAGTCCTCCAGATTTGAGCATGGAGGGGTAAGTATCAAGGATTTCGCGCTGTATGCTTTTTACTTTTTCCAAGTATTCTTCTTTCAGCTTCCACTTAGTATCTGGATTTCTGCGTATTACTCCCAGTCCTGAGCATGGCACATCAAGCAATAATCTGTCGGCAGAATTTTCCATTCGTTTGATGGTTTTACTGCCTTCAATGGCTTTCGTTTCCACAGTATCTACCCCATTTCTACGTGCGCGTTTTTTAAGTTCGTTGAGTTTCCAAGCCTCGGTATCCATGGCAATGATGCTACCCTTGTTTTGCATCAGTGCGGCTAAGTGCAAAGTTTTGCCGCCTGCACCTGAGCAAGCATCGATTACCCGCATTCCGGGTTCGGGTTCTAAATATGGGGCAATCAATTGAGAGCCACCATCTTGCACTTCGTACATGCCCTCTTGAAAACTATTGAGCCTAAAGGTATTCACTCTGTTTTTGATTCTCAATCCACAGTCGTTGAAGCTAAGCGGTTCAGCTTCAACTCCTTCTTCTGCAAGTTTTTTGATAAGGTAAGCTCTATTGGTTTGCAGGGTATTGGTTCGGATAATTAGGTCGGCTTGACGGTTTAATGCCGCAGCCAATTCTGGCCATGCCTCTGGGTTTTGGCTTTCAATTTTTTCAGCCATCCAATCCGGAAATGAGTGTAATACAGCAGGACTGGCTTGGGCTACATTTTGAGTAATCTGACTCCATTTTTGCCTTCGTATGATATCCCATTTTTCGTTTTCTGGCAATTCATAGCCTCTTATCCGCCACCATACAGCAAATAATTCGTACAAACTTTTGCGTTTTAATTTGGGTTCTTGGCCGAGTAATGTCCACAAATAGCGCCAATTTCGAACTATTTCATAAGTGCTTTCGGCTACAAACCCACGATCGCGTGCACCCCATTTTTTATTAGCTTTGAGAATGCGTTCTACCGCTTTGTCGGCATATACATCAGCTCCAAAAATAGTTTCAAGGCATTCGATTACAGCACCTACTAGGTTGGGATACAGGCGGGGTTGTTGGGTATTTGGGGTCAATGTTTTTGTTTAATGTTTTTACGTGTGTTCAATAGCCATTTAATTTTGGAAGTATCAAAATAATTTAAAGGGATCCAAACTTCTTAGGCTCCACTTCTTTCATTATTTCTAAAGCGAGGTTACAAATGTCATCTACCGAGGGTTTGCTGAAATAATCGCCATCAGAGCCATAGGCTGGGCGGTGGTCGTTGGCTGTAAGTGTACGTGGCGCACTATCTAGCCATAGATAACCTTGTTGTTTTTCAAGCACTTGCTGCATCATAAATGCCGATGCCCCTCCCTCTACATCTTCATCCATAAAGATAACTCGATTGGTTTTTTTCAGCGATTCAACTATGCTGTGCTTTATATCAAATGGCAATAACGATTGTACATCGATGATTTCAAGCGATATACCCAATAATTTAAGTTCATGGGCTGCGTCTTCAGCTATGCGGCAATTAGAGCCGTAGGTGATTAATGTAATATCACTGCCTTTTAAAATAATATCAGGTATACCTAGGGGTGTACGTATTTCACTCAAATTACTAGGCAATTGTTCTTTTAGGCGGTAACCATTCAAGCACTCTATAATCAATGCGGGTTCGTCGCTTTGCATCATGGTGTTGTAAAAACCAGCTGCCTTGGTCATATTGCGTGGCACCAATACATGTATGCCTCTTATGGCATTGATAATCATTCCCATAGGTGATCCGCTATGCCATATACCTTCCAGTCTGTGTCCGCGTGTACGTATGATTAAGGGGGCTTTTTGTCCGCCTTTGGTGCGGTATTGTACCGTTGCCAAATCATCACTCATGATTTGTATCGCATAGAGCAAATAATCTAGGTACTGAATTTCTGCTATGGGTCGTAAACCTCTCATGGCCAAGCCAATACCTTGACCTAAGATGGTAGCTTCGCGAATGCCGGTATCACTTACTCGATGTTCGCCATGTTTGAGCTGTAGGCCTTCAAGTCCTTGGTTTACATCGCCAATATTGCCACTATCTTCACCAAAAATGAGCACATCGGGATGCTTGCTCAGGAGTTGATCAAAGTTTTCGCGCAATACTACACGTGCATCTACTACTTCGGCATCGCTGTTATAAATAGGTTTTACTTCTTGTATCTTCAAGGCAGACTGTTCACTTTGGCTATAGAGATAATCGCTGTAGCGCTCTTTATTGGCATTCTTTTCGGTATGCAGCCAGCTTTTTATTGCGTTGCGTTGCTCAATGTTTTCGAAGTGTGTAAGGCGCAAGGCCTTGTGTAGCGCAGTAAAATAATCCCTGCGCATGGGCTCTTTGTTTTGGGAGAGCGAATTGGCAAGTGCTTCAATTTCATTGGCGTAAGTTGAGTTTTTGGCCAATTCTTTCAGTAGCGCTATGGCTTGTTGGTTTTCTTGCGCAATGGGCTCTAGGTAATTTTTCCACGCTTGTGCTTTGGCTTGTCTGGCCGATTTTTTGGCTTCGTTTTCCAAGGCATCGAGTTCCACTGTGGATGCCAAGCCGTTTTGTTCCATCCAAAGTCGCATTTGGCCTACGCAATCATATTCGCGTTCCCACTCTAGGCGTTCTTTGCTCTTGTAGCGCTCATGCGATCCGGAAGTGCTATGTCCTTGTGGTTGAGTTACTTCTTGTACGTGGATGAGCACAGGCACGTGCTCCTCGCGGGCTATTTTTGCGGCTTTGATATAGGTTTCAACCAAGCCGGGATAATCCCAGCCTTTTACGGTCATAATTTCAAAACCGGGTTTTTCTCCTCTTTGAAAACCTGCTAATATTTCAGAAATACTTTCCTTGGTAGTTTGATGACGGGCATGTACCGAGATGCCGTAATTGTCGTCCCATACGCTCATTACCATAGGTATTTGTAGTACACCTGCTGCGTTGATGGCTTCAAAAAACAATCCTTCGGAGGTAGAGGCATTGCCTATAGTACCCCAAGCGATTTCATTACCTTGGTTTGTAAAATTATCTTTACCAGCCCATGCTTCTGTTTGGCGGAAATATTTACTTGCTTGCGCTAAGCCTACCAAGCGTGGCATTTGCCCTGCTGTGGGCGATATATCTGCTGATGAGTTTTTTTGTTGGGCTAGGTTTTTCCAATTTCCATTTTCATCCAAACTGCGTGTAGCAAAATGCCCGTTCATTTGACGACCCCCCGAGGCAGGTTCGTTTTTTAAATCGGTATCGGCATACAAGCTTGCAAAAAATTCTTGAGTAGTCAATTGACCTATTGCCATCATAAATGTTTGGTCGCGATAGTAACCCGAGCGGAAGTCGCCATTTTGAAAAGCCTTGGCCCAAGCTATCTGAGCTACCTCTTTTCCATCGCCAAATATGCCAAATTTAGCCTTTCCCGTTAGCACTTCTCTACGTCCAATAAGGCTGGCTTCACGACTTTCAACAGCTAATTTATAGTCATTAAGTACTTCATTTTTAAATTCTTGAAACGAAACTGTATTTGATGGGCTATTCTCAACTTGACTCATAAGATACTTTTTAAATAATAGTGAAATTTTGTTGGCTTTTGCGCAAAAATAAGGCCTTCAGAGAGTATTTTTTGACTTTTTTTAAATCCACAACTCTGACGATTCTTCAAGTTTTATAAGAATAATACCTTGATGAACTGTGAATAAATGAAATAAAACGAATTTGATGATAGCTCAGATGTGTGCTTAAAATGATTCGAAAGTTCGTGAGGCTATTAATTTTTGAAATAAAAAAACGGAGAAAGTACTTTTTTCATTTCCTTTCTCCGCAACACCAACCAAACCAAATCAAGTTTAAAACTACTCCCATACCTGTATTGTTTAAATATTTTTCAAAAAAGTTACACAAAATGTTTAATATATTGAAATTTAAGGTTTTAAATACTTTTAAACTCTGAGAAAAGAAAAGTAGGTATTAAGTGCTTGTTGATAAAACATGGGATATTATCAAAAATGCTTGTTTGGTAAATTTTTCAAACAACTTATTGAGCAACTGAATACTTACCTACTTTTGTGAAAACTCTAGCTTTAATAGATGAAAGCCCCCTTTACCCAATTCATAGCTCTTTTCGCAGTCTTTTTGCTCGTTTTATCTTGCAAGAATGACTCTATCGTTGGGGCTGATCCTCTTCATGCCCTTCCTGCCAAACCTGTATTGCTATTGGAAGTAAATGATGCAGCTTCTTTTTTTACAAAACTAAATCAAAGTCCTTGGGCCGCTCAATTGACCAACAAACCCGAATGGGAATCATTGTTGTATGATTTTGAAAGATTGAAAAAAATAATACCATCGGATAGCGTTACTTTTTTTTTAAAGAAAAAAAAGATTTGGATTAATTACAGTCTTTCAGGTGCCGAAAAGTATGATTTTTTATTCTCGGCCTCACTCGAGCCATCATTTTACGAGATTTGGATGCAAAAGGCTGCCACTGAGTTTGAAGTAAAAACCAAGGATTATGAGGGTGTTTCATTGATTACGCTATCGCAAAACGGGGTAGATTTTATGTGTTTAGCCTATACTGATCAGGTTTTGCTTTTGAGTCCTGCTACTACTTTAATTGAGGAAGGTATACGCACCTTAAGATCGGGAATGCACTTAGAAAAAGACCTTGATTTTGTGAAAGTGCGAAAAACATCCAACCCAAAAGATGTTGCAAATGTGTATTTAAAACCCTCTGAATTTTATCAATACAGCAAAGCCAAGCTCCGGATTTTTGATCAGCAGTGGATAGATCATGTGGCACAATGGATTGCCTTGGATTTGCAGCTAGATAACAGCCCTTTGATGCTTACGGGCTTGGCATCCGTGCCCGACAGCTCGTCTCATTATTTGACTTCTTTCCAAAAAAATAGCGCTGTATCAACCGATGCTTCGCAAATTATTATTCCTACAGGAATTGCTCTTTGGGTGCATCATGGAGTAGGCAATATGAATACCTATTATAGGCAGTATAATAATTACATAGAATTAAGTGGTAGAAGACGCAACAGAGATATTTTGTTAAATACCTTACCTAAAAACTGGGAAGATGTGTTGATCAATTCCATCCATAAAGAGTTTGGGGTTTTTTGGATGTCGTTGCCCAATCTCAACCTAAATAATAAAATAGGTTATTTGCGGTGGAGCGATATCAAAAATGTGGAATCTGATTTGTTGCCATTTTCAGATAGCAATTTTATTGAAGCCCATAGGGAGTTGCAAATCAGGCGATTGGTGCAGCAGGGGATGCTTCAGCCTGTGCTAGGAAAGGCATTTAATCAAATCAACCAACCATATTATGCAGTGTATGCCAATTATGTATTGCTGGCCGATAATTTGGAAATTTTAAAGCAAGTACTCAATGATTTGATTGATGGGAGGGTGCTTGCCAAAGTAGATGATTACCGAAAATTAGAGGCCTCTTTACCCGATAAGTTTTCTATGCAGATTGTATGTAGGCAGCCCGAAAGCCTACCTCAAGCCTCTCAAATACTACCCTTAAAATGGAGCCAAATGATAGCTAAAAATCAAGGTTTGGCGCAAGTGGGTCGCACTGTGATTGTGCAATTAAATGCCACTGCCGATATGGCTTATGTGGGATTGTACACAGCAAGCGAAGAGGCCAAAAGCCAATTGACACGTCCGCTTTGGACCTTTACACCCCAAGCTAAAATAGCCTTTGGGCCACAGCTGGTAGTCAATCATTTGACACAAAAAGACGAGGTATTGATTCAAGATGAAAACAATACGCTTTATTTGATAGGAAGCGCAGGCGATTTGATATGGAAAAAACAACTTGAAGATCGCATCTTAGGGCCTGTACAACAGATCGATTTGTATAAAAACAACAGATTACAATTTCTATTTGCCTGTGGCAAGAAAGTTTACGTATTGGATAGAAACGGAAAAGAAGTGGCTCCTTGGCCTTTTGTGGCTCATGAGGTAATCACTGCGCCTGTAGCAGTTTTTGATTATGATAAAATAAGGAATTATAGAATATTTTTCGCAGCAGCAAACAAGCTTTACAATATAGATGCACAAGCTCAAGAGGTAAAGGGATGGAAACTGCCCAAAATAGATGCTCCGCTGGCCTACACTGCAAAGCATAAGGTTTTAGGAGGTAAGGATTATCTGTTGTTTCAAACACTAAGTGGCAAGGCTTACGTGAGCGATAGGGCAGGCAATTTGCGCACGAATCAAGTTTTGAGCTTGCCCATAGCTCAAGCAGAGTTTTATCTTGATGATGCCGCAGGAAGCAAAATGCCCTTTTTAACAGCACTGGCCGAAAATGCGGTTATGCACAATATCTTCTTGAATGGCAAGGCTGATAGTTTGGCATTAGTAAAATTTAAAGCCTTCTGCCGACCCTTTTATGCTGCGCCTACGGCTACCGTGGCATTTGAAAATAGATTGTACGTGAAAGATCCAAAATTTCCCTTTGAGAAGAAAACCGATTATGCTGTTACAGAGGCTGTAATACCTCAAAAAATAGATGCCAAAATCTTTTATCCGCTGGTATATGGCGCCCAAGAGTTGATAAGTGTGCTTAATATCAATGGCGAACCGATACAAGGAATGCCTGTATATGGCAGTTCAAAACCTGTGATAGGTAAGCTTGGTAAAGAGGGTTACAACTTAATTTGTATAACCCCTGAAGGGGCGGTTATAAATTATTTGTTTTTAGAATAAAAATTTTAAAAAGACCTGAGGGATTCCTATTTAGGTTTGTGTGTTTTTTAAAATCAATGAACCAAACAATTAAAAACATGAAAAGAATCCTATTAAACATGGTGGCACTGCACTGGTGTTAGTTTTAGGTATTGGTGCTTGCAATAATGCAAATCAATCACCACAAGAAGAGGCTACTGAAACCACAACTACAGAGGAAGTTTTGCAAAAATCAGAGCTCAATGTAGACTCAGTAGTTACCTTTATTGAGCAGAAAAGAAAAGAAATGGAGTCGGAAGAGATAGGCGTGATTGAGGTGTTTACAGATGAGTTAAGAGAAAAAATCAAGCAGAAATGGTCGAAAATTCATTATTATGGTTTAGGTTCAGATCTTCGAATCAAAACCTATCCTTACGAATTAATAAGCAAGCGTACAGAGGAGTTTTATGCGATAGATGGTAAATTAATCATGGTAGTCATTGAAGATGATGGCGAAGGTGAGAGAGGAAAGTCAAGCGAAATAATAGATAAGATTTACTATTTTCACAATGGTGAGGTTATTAAAGAGATAAAATCAGGTAAAGAGGTTGAATTTACTGTAAGGGACAGCGATGCTGAAGAATTGCTTTCTGAATTTAATGAGTACCTAGGTATATATGGTGGACAAGGATAAATAGCCATTAGTATCTAAAAAAAAAACCCGACTATTGTGATCGTTTATTTTCACAAATAGTCGGGTTTTTGGGTTTAATTATAATTTGATGGTCGCATTCAGCATAAAATTAGTTAAAGCTTGAGGATAAAAGTAGGGTGTAGTACCCCAAGCATAGCCATTTGGCGAATATTTTACAGCGAAGATATTATTTACAAATAGACTTAAAATAACCTCCTCTGTAAACCTAGGCTTGAAGCTGAAGCTCATTCTAAAATCACTCACCCAAAAATCGTCTAATAACAGTGCTTCATTGCCTGTATTGTCGAGATATTGCTCGCCTACGTATCTGTTTACAAACGATAATCTGAGAT
>CAYZUZ010000053.1:0-7826 GCA_964481795.1 uncultured Cryomorphaceae bacterium | reverse complement strand
TTTTTCGTCGTGGTCTTCCATTTTTTTTTGGGAGCTCATGTTCATGCGCAATCTATTGGTTCACATAGGACTATCAAATTTTTAGCTGTTCTAGACACCATTGTACTGGATACGCTTACGGTGCTCCCTTCTTCATTAGATTTACAAACCAGCAAGGGCGATGAAGTGCAGGATTCCTGTTTTTCTTGGGTCAATAATTATACAGCTATTCTACTTCATTGTGATTTTTCAGATAGTATTTATGCTCATTTTCAGGTATATCCTCAAAACATAAGTCAACCTGTTTTTCTGCGCGATGTAGAGCTTTACAATAAAGGTAGGCTGCAAAAACAAGTGATTGATTTGAGTAAAGTGAAATCCGATAACCCTGGATGGATTCCCTTTGATGGATTGACACGCAGCGGTAGTTTAAGTCGAAGTGTTCGCGTAGGTTCAAATCAAGATGCGGTGCTTAATTCGAGCTTGGATTTGCAATTAAGTGGTAAGATTGGTGAAAAAACCAGGATAAATGCTTCAATTACTGATAATACTGTGCCTATACAGGCCGATGGCTTTTCGCAGCAGCTTCGTGAATTTGATCGGGTTTACATTGAAATCGAGAATGATGACTTTGGAAGACTCAGGGCTGGTGATTTTAACATAGTCAATCAAGATCATTATTTTTTAAGGTTTGACAAGCGTATTACAGGTGGTGGCCTGGAAGCTTCTTTTAATTTAAAGGAAGAAAAAATGCTGGATGTTAGTATCAATGCAGCTTTGGCAAGGGGTATTTTTGCTCGAAATTCTTTTCAAGGTCGTGAGGGTGATCAAGGTCCTTACAAATTATTTGGCAATAACAATGAACTGTTTATCATTATAATTTCTGGATCAGAGCGGGTGTATATAGATGGGAGGTTGCTAAAGCGAGGGCAAGAATTTGATTACGTTATTGATTACAATGCTGGCGAACTTATTTTTACCACATTGCAGCCTATCACCAAAGATAGAAGGGTAGTTGTTGAATTTCAATACACTGCGCAGAATTATTTGCGTTCTATAGTGTACAATAGGGTGGGATTTAAAAGTCCAAAATTTAAAATAGATGCTGCCATATACAACGAGCAAGATAGTCGTACGCAATTGCTTTTTCAAGATTTGAGCGATGAGCAAAAACAAATACTAGCCAATGCAGGAGATAATCCGGAACTCGCTCGTTCACAGGCTGTTATTTCTTCGGATTTTGATGCATCAGTTATTTTATACAGGCAATTGGATACCTTGGGCGAGCAAGGTGTTTTGGTTTATTCTACCGATAGTACTCGCGCTCTGTTTCGAGCAAATTTCACCTTTGTAGGCCCAGGCAAAGGAGATTATGAGCTAGCGCAGAGTAATGCCAACGGACGTGTATTTCGTTTTGTGCCCAAGGTTAATGGTGTGTCACAAGGAAGTTATTCGCCTATCAACCAGCTTATAGCGCCCGGTTTGCAACAAATTGTATCAATAAAAAGTGCTTACGATGCAGGTAGGGTGGGAGTATTTGGTCTCGAATTAAGCTATTCGCGCAATGATGTCAATCGATATTCATCCTTGGATGCCGAGGATGATTTGGGTGAGGGGTTACGGTTCACTCATCAATGGAATTTTGATGCGGGTAAATGGCAATATAAAAGTGAGTTTTTTACAGAAATGGTGAGTGCACACTTTGCTACCGTAGAGCGCTTGCGTCAGGTAGAGTTTGATCGTGACTGGGCTTTGGACCCTACAGTAATCAGCAACCAAATTTTAGGTGGCTGGCGCTTGTCGCTTCTCAACAAGGATGTAGGAGAAATTGCCGCAAGTAGTCAGTTTTTTCAAAACAATGTTTATCAGGGTTTTAAGCAAGGTTTGGAGGCCAATATGAAGTCTAGGGGTTGGCAAGTTTTAGGCACTACCTCTTATTTAAGCAGTAAAAATAACCTTGCCAATATTGATTTTTTCAGACAAAAAAGTGTTGTTTCTAAAAAAATATACCAAAGCTTGTATTTGGGTGTGCGCAGCGAGGCGGAGGTGAGTCTGAATCGAGATGAAAACCAAGTTTTTTTCCCAGGCTCCTATCAGTTTTTGGAGTATGATGCTTTTGTAGGAATAGGCGATAGTACTAAGCGCTATTTTGAGGTGTTTTTTACCCAAAGATTAGACGATACTGCCTATAATGAGGGTTTGCAAAAAGCAGCTCGAGTAAAGGGTTGGGGTATTCGATCAAAAATCCGTTTTAGGCCAGGAAGCGAGTTGAGCGTACAACTTTTGCAGCGCGATTTACAAGTTTTTTTGCCTCAGGAGCAAGAGGTAGTGCGCACTTACACGGGTAGGGCGCGCTACAATCATCGATTATTCAAAGGATTTTTGACCCTCACCACTTTTGTAGAGGCAGGCACAGGAGCTGAACCACGCAGGGCATTTAGCTATGTAGAGGTGCCACCCGCTACAGGCACCCATACTTGGATAGATTATAACAATAATGGAATACAGGAACTCGATGAGTTTGAATTGGCTCGGTTTCCAGCTGAGGCTACATTCATCAGGGTATTCACGCCTACCAATGAATTTATAAGAACGGCATTAAACAAGTTTTCACAAATGTTGCTTTTAAATCCGGCTGCTTGGGTAGCTGGCGATGCAAAAGGATGGGAGAAATTTGCCGGTAGATGGAGTTTTCAAGGCACATTACAAACCGATCGTCGCAATTTGCTCACGGGTAACCGAAATGGATTAAATCCCTTCGTAAATCCTGTAAATGATACAGCTTTAATCGCTCAAAATGATTCGTGGCGAGGCTCGCTTTTTTTTAATAGAAGCAATTTGAAATTTGGGGGCGACTTAACTTGGATAAGCAATGTGGGTAAGAGTTTGTTAGGTTTTGGATTACAAGAAATAAGCGGACAGGAGGAGCAAATAAACCTCAGATGGCAGATTGTAAAACCATTGATTACACGCGTAGGCTATAAACGTGGATTGAGGCAAAGTATTTTTGAAAATTTGAACAGCCGGAATTTTGGTATACAATATTTTGGCGGGAGTCACAGTTTGAGTTTCCAACCTAAAAGCGCCTTTACTGCTACATTGAGCTACGATTGGAATCAGAAAAATTCACAAAGCAGCGAGGATGTGCTTTTGTTGCAAAAATTGGCACTAGAAAGTAATTATAATATCGCTTCAAAAACCTCAATTACAGGTACTTTGGCCTATATAGCCAATGCATTTAAGGGCAATCCCAATACACCTTTGGCTTTTGAAATGCTTGAAGGTTTTAGGCCCAACAACAACTTACAAATATTGATTACCCTACAAAGAACACTCGGAAACGGCCTGCAAATCAACTTGACCTATGAAGGTAGGGCTTCTCAAGATTTACCTACCATTCACAATGGGTTTATGCAAGTGAAAGCGTTTTTTTAAATATGTAATTTTAAAAATTAACTGAAGTACTTTTAAAATTTTTTAGGTCTGAGAATGAATAATATGTAAGCAAATTCTAATTAAATAATGACAATAATAAAACCGGATAAAAAATCAAGAAACTGTGAAATAGACTCAAAAATGTATCATGACTAAAAATTCCAATATTGCGTTTTAGCTTTGCACTTTAATTGATTTGAAATATCATAAAATGATTTTACCCATAGTGGCCTATGGCGACCCGGTTTTGAAAAAGAAAGCCACCCCCATCGCATCTGATTATCCACAGCTTAATGAATTGATAAACAATATGTATCAAACTATGGATAATGCTCATGGCGTGGGTTTGGCAGCTCCACAAATAGGGCTAAGTATACGATTATTCTTGGTAGATGCCTCTGCATTTGCCGACGATGAAGAATTGGGCAGCCCCGAGTTACAAGGGTATCGCAAAACTTTTATCAATGCCGAAATTATTGAAGAGTTTGGAAACGATTGGGCTTTCAACGAGGGATGTTTGTCGATACCCGAAATACGTGAGGATGTAAAACGCCCCGAGGGAATTGTAATGCGCTATCTAGATGAAAATTTTGTTGAACATACCGAAGAGTTTGATGGCATTGTATCGCGCATCATACAGCACGAATACGACCATATAGAAGGGGTGCTTTTTACCGATCACCTCTCTCCATTGCGCAAGCGATTGATCAAAAATAAACTTACAGGAATCAGTAAGGGCAATGTGCAAGCCGGTTACAAAATGCGTTTCCCTTCAAAATAATCCTCACTTTACACATTATTTTTTCGTTATTACACATATGAAAAGAAATTTTCAATCTTCTACAGCATTTTTAGTGCTTATCAGTTTGTTGATAGCTTGTAATCAAGAGGTTGATACAAGCACCACTACCTATTTGCCACAAGATAAAGTAGAGCAACTCAAAAAACTTGAGCAAGAGCTTATGCAGTCGCCTATGCAAATAGATACTGCACGAGCACATGCCTTGGCCAAAGAATATTTACAGGCTGCCAACAGTTACAAAGGAGATTCGATGAGTCCTTTGCGATTGTTTAAGGCCGCGGAACTCTTTCAAGCGGTGCCCGGCAGAGAACTAGAAGCCCTCCAAGCCTTTTCAATGATTGAACTGAAGTATCCTGAATCAGAATATGCTGCTAAAGCTTTGTTTGTGAGTGGTTTAATTTACGATAATCAACTTCGTAAACCAGATCTAGCTCGTGAAAAATGGAACTTATTTTTAAAAAAATATCCTTCGCATCCTTATGCCGAACAAATTTTGCAGCTGCTAGCCATTACCGATGATGACCCCGACAACGACGAAATTTTGGTACAAAAATGGCTAGAGCAAGCTCAGCAAAATCAATAATCATTAATTAATAAGGATACATTACAAAAAATGGAATTAAAAGAAATCTTAACCATTACCGGAAAACCGGGTCTTTTTAAACTCATAGCACAAGGTAAAAATCGATTTATCGTAGAAAGCTTGATCGATGGAAAGCGCTCACCTGTTATGAATACTCAAAGCGTGAGCTCATTGGCCGATATTGCAATTTTTACTCAAGCTGAAGAAGTGCCTTTGGCCGAGGTTTTTAAAATAATAGCGGAAGACACAAACCAAGATGCTTGCATCAGTCACAAGGCATCGGAAGCCGAAATAAGAGCTTATTTCGAAAAAATATTACCACATTATGATACTGAACGTGTGTACTTATCTGATATGAAAAAAGTTTTTCAGTGGTACAATAACTTGTTAGCCAAGGGTTTACTTAACTCAAGCGAGGTTGAAAACCCTGATACACCCCAAGTAGAAAATTCGGAAGAAGCTACCCAGGAGTAATGCAGAATGCAGCATACATCCCCAAAAGTATAGAGGAAAAACTCATGGCCTTTGAGCGCCTGCTCACCATTATGGATGAGCTACGTGCTCAGTGTCCGTGGGATATGAAGCAAACCATGGAAACCCTGCGTCACCTTACCATAGAGGAAACTTATGAGCTGGGCGATGCCATATTGGACGGTGATTTGCAGGAGGTAAAAAAAGAATTGGGCGATGTGATGCTACATTTGGTTTTTTATGCAAAAATTGCCTCCGAAAAAAACGCATTTGATATAGCAGATGTGCTCCACTCCCTATGCGATAAGCTGGTTGTGAGGCATCCTCATATTTACAGTGATGTGAAAGTTTCGGGCGAGGATGAGGTAAAGTCTAACTGGGAAAAATTGAAACTCAAAGAAGGTAAAAAATCTGTATTAGAGGGAGTTCCTCGTTCATTGCCTGCCTTGGTAAAAGCCCAGCGCATTCAAGAAAAAGCTCGTGGAGTAGGCTTTGATTGGGCTGATGCGCAGCAAGTAATCGAAAAAGTAGAAGAAGAATTGGCCGAGCTAAAGACAGAAATGACACTGGGCAATAGCGATAATCTGGAGCAAGAATGGGGCGATTTACTTTTTAGCATGATTAATTTGGCACGCTTTTACGAGATTAATCCCGAGACGGCCTTGGAGCGAACCAATAAAAAATTTATTTCCCGTTTCCAATATATTGAACAAAAAGCCCGAGATTCAGGCAAGCAAATCAACGATTTACACCTCGATGAAATGGATGCTTACTGGAATGAGGCTAAGTTGAAAGGTTTATAATTAATTAGATATCAGCATGAGAACCCATTTTTTTACCCTCGTAATGGCATTGCTTACCGCTAGCTTGTTTGCACAAATTACAGGCAGCGATGCCGAGCTATTTGACAAGCCTGGAGGCAAGCGCCTGCTTGCTTTAGGTGCAGACATGCATCTATATACAGGTGCAGCTGATGGCGCGTGGTTTTATAGCAGGGTAAAGGTTATGGTATCCAAAGCAGAACTTGAAGAGGACATCATAAGTGCAGGAGCTGAAATATTTAACCCAAAAGGTGAATCTTTGGGCAATTTAGAAGCCAACCTGAAAATAGTGGAAAAGGCAGAGGCATTGGGTAGAAAAAACCGCGACAAGTATCAAGTTATTTTACAAGGATACGTGCTCAAAACCAGACTAAAAGAGAATTCACACCCCGAACTCGCATTGGAAGAAATATTGCAAAGCAAAGGACAAACAACCGATGCTCTCAATGAATGGATTAGGACCTTCAAAGCGCAACGTCATACCAAAAATGGAATGATTCAGTATATTCTTTTTGAAGAAAATTATACTTTAGATCAAGATGAAAGTTTTAGAATCATACTGCATTTCAAAGATGCAAGTCGCTTGTATGCAGTAAGTACACATCGCCAAACGATCTATTTGCCCAAGGTAAAAGCTCAATTGGATGATCAAGAAATTCACCACTATTTTCCGGCAAATAAACCTACCGATGCCGACTTAAATAGTATCAAAGAAACTGCAATAGGTTTTTTGGCCTTGTAATAAATACAGGTTTTATGCATCTTATGCTGCAAATCCAACCCAAAGATGAAAGCAGCTACTTATTACCGATATGGTGCCCCAGAGGTGCTTCAAATAGAAGAGGTGCCTACGCCAAAACCCAGCGCCAAACAATTATTGGTACGCATTCATTATGCCACAGTAAACCGCACCGATACAGGCTTCCGAAGTGCAGAGTACTTTATTTCGCGCTTTTGGAGCGGTCTATTTAAACCCAAAAACCCCTTTATGGGCAGTGAGTTTGCTGGCGAAATAGTGGAGTGCGGCTCTGATATTCAAGATTTTAATGTAGGCGAAAGGGTATTTGGGTTCAATGATCAACATTTTGGTGGCAATGCCGAGTATCTTATTCTCAATCAGGAAGATGCATTTGCCAAAATACCTGAAGGCATCAGCTACAGAGAGGCAGCCGCCTTGTGTGAAGGCTCTCATTATGCCTGGTCAAATATACAAGCGGCAAAAATTACCAACGATAGTCATGTATTGGTGTATGGAGCTACAGGCAGTATAGGCACTGCTGCGGTACAATTGCTGGTTTACATAGGTGCGCGAGTTACGGCCGTGGGCAATACAAAAAATATAGAGCTCATCAGAGATTTAGGAGCAAATGAAGTGATTGATTATCAAACACAAGACTTTACAAAAATCCCAAATACTTATGATGCAGTGCTCGATTGTGTAGGTAAAAGCTCCTTTTGCGAATGCAGAAAATTACTCAAAGAAAAAGGCGTGTACATTTCAACCGAATTGGGTAAAAATGGAGCCAATGTTTGGTTGGCACTCCTCACGCCATTGGGGCGAGGCAAAAGGGTTTTGTTTCCCATACCAAGTATTAATAGGCAATTTGTAGAGTTTATAGGTCAATTGGCAGCGCAAAAAAAGTATAAAGCAGTGATAGACCGTGAATATCCGCTTTCAGATATAGTAGAAGCCCACCGATATGTGCAATCGGGTGTAAAAACTGGGAATGTGTTG
>CAYZUZ010000052.1:0-7863 GCA_964481795.1 uncultured Cryomorphaceae bacterium | reverse complement strand
GTTTTCCATGGTAGGGGCTCATCTTGGTGCAATACAAAAAAGCGCTCGTCTTTTTCAGCTGCTATAAATTGTAGATTTTCATAATCATTATAGCCTGTGGCGCTTATTTTTAATTGATATGTGATAGGACTTATGGTGCTTACGGTAGAGGGGTCTATATTTCGAATGCTGGGCTCTTCTGATAAGGCTGGGCGTATGAGTAGTTTGATGCCATAGGAGCTTTTGCCATTGCTTAATTGAGCTACATATAGCCCAGGAGGCAATAGTTGACCCTCTTCGCCTAGAGCATGGTAGCGATATTGACTCATACCTGCGGGATATTCCTCATTATCAATGGGTGTAGCTACTACTCTGCCGCCTCTGTCTATGATTCTGAGGGTGATTTTTGACTTTCGCTTGAGGTGAAAAGGAATGATGGTTTCGCGAAAAAAAGGATTGGGATAATTGCCAAATATGTGTACATCTTTGTCATCTATACTGGCTTCAAAGAGTTTTAAATTGATTTGAAAAACACCTTGTGTATTGGTGCGGGTGCTAAATTTTTCGCCCGTGGTGGCGTTGGTAAATTCTACTTGAGCATGGGCTATGGGCTGGGCGTGTATGTTGCGCACGGTGCCTTGCAATGCATAAAGTGGGTGATGCAGGATTCCTATCACCAGCCATAATCCTATAATTTTCATTTTCATGAGGTCAATTTTTTTTGGTCCATACCTTAAATACTACCTACAGCACTAAGCCTCAAATAGAAGGCCACGCCTTGAGATTGCTGATATTTTGTTGAGCACAAAAGTAATACATTGAACATTAACACTTTGTGCTTATTTGATGTTTAATGAACGATGTTTTGAAGCAATAGGTTTTTCTCAAATTAGGAAATTAATCATTTTTACTTAGCCTATCTAGGTGTTTCACTTGCTTTCTTTATTTTGAGTTGCTTGTAGGGCAAAGTTTTATTTATAGTAAAATGTTTTTTCTTTTTTTGCTATTGAATAAATGGGTAAAAACCAAGCAATTCTATATCCAATAAACAAGTTTTGTAGTACATCGTTATCGGGCAATCTTGTGTCGTAATTGAAGCCACGCAAACTGCGCGATTGCCCGTACATGATTTCGAAACCTGTCATAAAATTCAGCGTTCTAAAATTTCCAG
This sequence comes from uncultured Cryomorphaceae bacterium, assembly GCA_964481795.1. Lineage (GTDB taxonomy): Bacteria > Bacteroidota > Bacteroidia > Flavobacteriales > Schleiferiaceae > CAYZUZ01. The sequence goes on along the minus strand of CAYZUZ010000052.1, from coordinate 6,713 downwards.
CGTGTATGTATCCTAAGGTAGCTCGCAACATCCAGCCTTGGTTCAGTCGGTCAAAACCCTTTACATACTCGCGCTGAGCTTGGTAAATGATGGAGTTACGGTTGTCGCTCTCCAAGCGTATCCTATGCTGCATAAAGCCGCCCCCCGCAGTGATGTATATTCCCGAATTGGGGTTGTATGAGCCTTTATATGTGATTATTTTGCCCACTTCAGGGCCTACCAGCCAGCCCCTTTGGTAGGCTATCAAGTCGGCAGGATTGCCCAAGCTATTAAAAATTCTTCCATTTTCATTGCTCATGGCCTGCACCAATTGTGGGTAAATTTTAATCTGATCGCCAAACCAAAAATCACCCAATAAACCGATGGTCCAGTTGGTTTTTGTTTTATAAAGCACCCCCAATCCTGCGCTTTGCGAGCGGCCAAATCGTTCGGCCACTTCGCCCGAAGGCGCATGTACAGCCAATCGGGTAGGAATCAAAATGCCTTGGGTGGTTGCGTTTTTTACATCGGCCTGTGCATAGGCCTTATTGCTATGTGCGAAAAACACAATACACAAGCTTGTAAATAAAGAAAAAGTATGGTTCATGAAAAGTTTGTAGCATTCAGGCCGTAAAAATAGCCAAAGAATACCGATGAATGACCCTTGTGCTTACCTTTGAACTACTTTTTTAAATACCAATAACGTACATGAAGGAGCTTCGCATGGTGGATTTAGCCACCCAATATGGGCACATCAAAGAGGAAGTAGACAGCGCCATAGCGGGCGTAATAGAAAATACAGCATTTATCAATGGGTCTGAGGTTAAGGCGTTTAAAGAAGAACTAGCTGCTTACCTAGGGGCCAAACACGTGATACCCTGTGCCAATGGTACCGATGCCTTGCAAATAGCGATGATGGCTTTGGGTTTAAAACCAGGCGATGAGGTTATTACAGCCACATTTACCTACGTAGCTACCGCTGAGGTAATCGCATTGTTGGGTTTGGTACCTGTATTGGTTGATGTAGAGGAGGATACCTTTCTTATAGACCCCAAAAAAATACAGGCTGCCATTACCCCAAAAACCAAAGCCATAGTGCCTGTTCATTTGTTTGGTCAGTGTGCCAATATGGATGAAATCATCAATATAGCCTATGAACATGATTTGTATGTGATAGAAGACAATGCACAGGCCATAGGTGCCGATTATACCTTTAAAAATGGTATCCAATCAAAATCAGGAACTATGGGTCATGTGGGCTGCACTTCTTTTTTTCCTTCAAAAAATTTGGGTTGCTTTGGCGATGGAGGTGCCCTATTTACCCAAAATAATGACTTAGCCGAAAAAATACAGATGATTGCCAATCATGGCCAATCGGTGCAATACTACCATGATGAAGTGGGGGTCAATAGCCGCCTCGATAGCATACAAGCGGCAGTATTGCGCATCAAGCTCCGCAAACTCGATGAGTACAACGAAGCCCGAAGAAAAGCAGCCGATTACTACGACCAAGGATTTGCCTCGGTACCACAAATCAAAACTCCAGTAAGGGTTTCAAACTCAACGCATGTATTCCATCAATACACGCTTATTTTGGATGCGTCGGTAGATAGAGATGCCCTTAGAGCTTACCTTACCGAGCATAAAATACCAGCCATGATTTATTATCCGGTAGCACTGCACGAGCAAAAAGCCTATAAAAACGACCGCTACCCAACGGGCGATTTTCCGGTAACGGAGCGCTTGGTAAAAAGTGTCATATCATTGCCCATGCATACCGAGCTCGATACTGAGCAGCAAGATTTTATCATAGCACATGTAAAAAATTTTTTTGAGAATAAATAAATAATAGAACCCTTATAAATTAAACAACCATGAAAGTAACAGTAGTAGGTACAGGATACGTAGGCCTCGTAACAGGCACTTGCCTGGCCGAGGTGGGTTTGGATGTGTATTGCATCGATGTAAACCAAAAGAAAATAGATGATTTAAAGAAAGGCATTATGCCGATCTACGAACCCGGATTAGAAGAAATGGTGCTGCGCAATTACAACCGCGAGCGCATACAATTTACTACTAATCTGAATGAGGCTATCCCCGGTACCGAGGTGGCTTTTATAGCGGTAGGTACGCCCCCGGGCGAAGATGGTAGTGCCGATTTGCAATATGTATTGGCCGTAGCCAAAGAAATAGGCGAAAAAATGACCGATTACTTGGTGGTAGTAACCAAAAGCACCGTGCCCGTAGGTACAGCTATTAAGGTAAAAAAAGCCATACAAGATGCCTTGGATGCCCGCGGTGCCAATATTCCTTTTGATGTGGCTTCCAACCCTGAGTTTTTGAAAGAGGGTGCAGCCATTGATGATTTTATGAAACCCGACCGCATTGTAGTAGGTACCGAAACCGAAAGAGCTCAAGAAACACTGGCCAAATTGTACAAGCCTTTTGTATTGAATGGTCATCCGGTAATATTTATGGATATACCCTCAGCTGAAATGACCAAGTATGCCGCCAACTCCATGCTTGCTACACGCATCAGCTTTATGAATGATATAGCAACCTTGTGCGAATTGGTAGGAGCCGATGTAAATATGGTGCGCAAGGGCATAGGTACCGATCCAAGAATCGGTTCTAAATTTATATACCCAGGTATTGGCTATGGAGGTTCATGTTTTCCTAAAGATGTGAAGGCCTTGATAAAAACAGCCAAAGAAAAAGGACATTCACTGCGCATATTAGAAAGCGTAGAGGATGTAAACGACTCTCAAAAAGAAGTAATGTATGGCAAAATCATGCAGCACTTCAATCATAGGATAGATGGTAAAAAGTTCGCCATCTGGGGCTTGTCGTTTAAGCCCAACACCGACGATATGCGCGAAGCACCCTCTTTGGTATTGATAGAAAAACTATTGGAAGCAGGAGCCAAAGTATCTGCTTACGACCCCGTAGCTATGGATGAGGCCAAGCACATGATAGGCGATAATATTGAGTACGCTAAGGATGAGTTTGAAACCCTTGTAGACGCTGATGCATTGGTATTGGTAACCGAATGGAGTCAGTTTCGCGCACCCAATTTTAAAGTAGTTGAAAAATTATTGAAAAACCCAGTAGTGTTTGATGGCAGAAATATTTACGACCGCCACGAGCTACGCAAAATGGGCTTTACCTACCACGGCATAGGAGTGCAGTAAGTTCAAATCCTGAGCGTGTATCGCACCCATAAATTTTACAGAGCCTGAACTAGTCCATAGTCAGGCTCTTTTTTTTTTGCTGTTTTTTTTTGGGTTTATAAACTATTTTTTTGCGAAAATTTATTAGTATAGGCTTTTAAGCGCCCTTTGACTGAAAAGATTAAGACTTAGGTTTGTATCTTTAAAATTTTGTGCAAGCAAAAAAATTTTGAATCAAAATCATACAGCAATTTTAATACTTGCTTGGCCTGAGGTAACAGCAAGGTCGGAAGATGCCATTATGAAGCTGCTCCGAAAAGTAAATGTAGTAAAGAACTTAAATGTACGTGTGGGTCATGCCGCCATGATTGTGGTAGATGGTGCACAAATGCGTTACTACGACTTTGGCCGATATATTACCCCAAAATACATGGGTAGGGTAAGAAGCGCCCTTACAGACCCTGCCCTGCAAATCGATACCCAAGCGATTTGGCACAACAATCAGCTACAGAATTTAGAAGATATTTGTATTGAACTGGCCGAAAAATCGGCCTATACACATGGCGAAGGTTTGCTTCAAATGGCTGTTTTTCAAGAGGTAAATGTGAAAGAAGTAGAGCAATTTGCCCTGGCTCAACAAAGAAAAGGGTTGATACCCTACAGAACTTTTGACAAGCAAAGCACCAATTGTGCACGCTTTGTGCAAACGGCTGTATTGGCGGGCTTGCACCCTGATAAAAAACACCACAGAAGGTTCAAAAGGCCCGTTACATACAATGCGCCTACGCCTTATTTCAATGTGCTTGCCAGTGCACAAAAACACAATCCATACTACGAGTGGAAGCACGGAAAAGGAGAATGGAAATATAAGCCCATATTTTATGCCTGGTGGGACATTACAACCAATGTATTTGCCTCAATGAGTAAAAGCAAAACCCAAGCTTTTTCAGAAGATAGTATTGTAGGTAGATTGATACAGAGAGAACCCAAGCCCAACCACTTGCCTGATGATGCCCTCTATTTGGGTGGCATAGGCGAGGCCGCTTGGTATCATGTAAGCATTAAAGATGACAACACCCTTTTTTGCACCCGATGGTTTTTGAATGGCGAGTTAGATTTTGAAGCATATTTTCAAGCAACTAACCCAATGATACAAGCCTTGCAAAACAAAGAGTATCAGCTGAGCTACGATAGTCATTTTGCTTGGCTTACTTTTCAATCATCGGATCATAAAACATTTAGGGTATTAAAAAAATGAATATGATAGAAGAATGGCTTTTAAGTGGTTGTGATGAAAGGATAGACATAAAGCCTGATAACCAGGCCAATAAATATCATTTGCACCCCATGAAGTTTGAAAACTTGCTCATGAGGGGTTCCTGCACGTGTGGTACATTGACTACATTTAGCCTTCAATCAGCCTTGCAGTTTGAGCGGGATTATTTACCCACACAAGATGCAACGTGGCTGCAACGACAAACCGAGCGCATTCAACAATTATTTGATGGCGATGAAGGCAACAATACTTTCGATGTTTTCTACGGGCCTAGTGGCAGCGATTTGATGTATTGGCCTTTGATTATGCAGGCTGTATTAAGACCCAATCAGCAGATAATCAATATAGTAAGCTGTCCGGAAGAGTTGGGTTCAGGCTCTGTATTGGCAGCCGAGGGTAAGTTTTATGCCCATAAAAACCAGTTTGGCGATCCGGTTGCCTATCAGCAGGTTATAGCACCAAACATGTCTATTCAAGTACATTATTTACCCGCACGTGAGGCCAACGGACACATTGCCAATCGCAAGCAGGTGATTCGTGATTTGATACATCAACACGAGCAAAAACCACTGGTCGTTAATTTGGTATTTGGTTCTAAATCAGGTATTAAAGATGATTTGGAGATTATTGATGAGTTTCCACACATCATGTGGGTAGTTGATTTGTGCCAATTGAGGGTCAATAAATCTTTGATACATGAGTTGCTCCAAAAGAATGTGATCTTGATGGTTACAGGTTCTAAGTTTTACCAAGCACCGCCTTTTTGTGGGGCGCTGCTCGTACCAAAGCTTTGGACGCATCAATTAATGGGTTTACCGGCCCATCATTTGAGTGATTATGGCAAAATATTCTCAGCTTACGATGCCCCAAGTTGCTTGAATATTTTTGAAAATATTTGGCCTTCAAAAATTAATATTGGCTTGCGCTTGCGATGGCACATTGCCTTGGATGAGATAGAAGCTTATTACCAGATTCCGGTGGAGGAGTCAGAAAAAGTAATTGAAGATTGGTGGCTTACGGTGAGCGAGCGCTTATCGGGTAGCGCTTTTTTTGAATTGATGCCCGATACACAACTCACCAACAACAGCATTATTTCTTTTTCGGTAAAAAACAAAAACAAGGAGCTTGATTTTAGTGAGTTGAAGATGCTGTTCGATAAATTGGTCTTAAGCTCGCATACGGCAATAGATGGTTTTGAAAAAGTTTTTTTAGGACAGCCAGTCAACTATGGCAAGCGATCCTTTATCCGCTTAGCACTGGGTTCACATTCTATACGGATGTTGCATCAGATAAAAGAAAATCCCTATAAATCAGACTTACAATTGATTGACCAAATAGAAGAGACCGTTCAAAAACTTTTTCCCATATGAACAAGCTAGCAAATGAGGCAGTTTGGGCCATGCAGCAATTGGTCCGCGAGCAAAAACTAAGTCCGCAAGATTCAGCTGTTTTGTTTGTTTCATGGAATAACCTCGACAGTTATTTATTTGAGCTAAAAAATGCATGGCAGGTATTTCCACACATTTCTCATGCCATTGCCATCAAAACCCAACCGCATTTGTCTGTATTAAAACACCTAGTAAAGCAAGGCTTTGGTTTGGAGGCAGCTACTTGGGAAGAGGTGCAATTGGCCTTGCAGGCGGGATGTGAGCCTGGTAAAATTGTTTTTGATTCGCCCGTGAAAAGAAAATGGGAAATAGGAGATTGTGCTCAAAAGGCCAAGGGTATTTTGCTCAATGCTAATAGTTTAGATGAGTTGGAGCGCTTACAACCCCATGCTGCTGATATTCAGATAGGGTTAAGAATCAATCCGTTGATAGAAACCCATGCTCCAGATGCCTATCAAGTAAGTACCCAACAATCCAAATTTGGGGTTTCAATTCTTTTAAGGTCAGAAATTTTACAGGCCATTTTACAATATTCAGTTGAAGTATTGCACGTGCATGCATCCTCATCTATGAATCAGATAGGGCCAGCCGTGGCTGCTGTAAAGCAGGTGGTATCATTAGCTCGTGAGGCCAACGATATGTTGCAAGCAGCCGGTGTTTCTAGGCGCATCAAAATTTTGGATATAGGAGGAGGTTTGCAGCCTGAGGCTCCTGATCAAAATTCAAAATTGATGCGCCAATATACCAAGGCCTTGGCACAAGAAATACCCGATTTGGCTCGTGATTTTGAGCTCATTACTGAATTTGGTCAATGGATACATTATTATACAGGATACGCCTACAGTGAGGTAGAGTATGTGAACCAACAGCCTGATATTCAGATGATTTTTGTGCATTTAG
>CAYZUZ010000051.1:0-7883 GCA_964481795.1 uncultured Cryomorphaceae bacterium | reverse complement strand
ACTGCCAGATAAGGGATTGGGATACAATACTATATTTTTTGAAGCCATACGCTCTGGAGCTGATGCAGTGCTTCCTTCAAAATCCCAATCCGTACGCACTAGAATTCCATCTACAATAACATTTTGCTCGGCATTGTACTGTCTTAGCGCAACGCCTTGTAATATAGTAGCATCAGTTGCAGTACCACCGTATGGACCCAAGGTAGGCGTAGCAGGTTCCGAGCCAATATCATCACCATTTTCAAATACATAAAGACTTACTAAATCATTATCCGCACCGCTAATAAACTCATATTTTACTACAACCAAATAAGTTTCAGAAGTATCTAGGTCGCTGGTTAAATCTGTACCTACAGAAGAAGGCACTGTTGCAGAATTAAAGGTAAGGCCCAAACGAAAAGTAGCTGGCGTAGAACCATTTGCAATAAAAGTTCTGGCTCTAAATGCAGTGCTAATTGAAGTAAAATCAGGATTGGATGTATTGCTGTAGGTTACAAAATGAAAGAAAAAACCACTACCTAAAGTGGTGATTTCTCCACCGGGTTTTATCATAAATGCTGCATATACTTTACCCGTATCTACAGATGTTGAAAAGGCTTTATTTTCATCGGAACCTGTATTGGTGAGCTGTGCCGCTCTCCCTGTTCCGCTCAACGCATAATTGGTAACAGCCGACATACTCAAGGGCAAGTTACCCACCGCAATAGGGTTGGTAGCCGCAGCACTGTGAGGAGTCCAACCATGGTCTCTCAGCTGTGCGTTGGCCGGAATATCAAAGTCTTCGGTAAGTAGTGGATTCTGTGAATGAGCAACATACGAGATTAAAATAGCAATAGAAAGAAGTAATAATTTTTTCATGTTTACATTTTTAATAATTTACCATACAAACGTAAACAAAGCTTTGAGCTAAGATGAATACCAGTTTTTTAAATTTATAGATACCAATTAAGCCCGAAAAATTAGGCCGTACTCTTTTTTATTCTATTCAAATAAATAAAAAAAACTATGAAGCTTTAAAGAATCTCATAATCATGCACTTGCATACTTACAGGAGCTCCTTTGTACTTTCGCTTGAGCATGGTTTTCATTTTGATTGTGTTGCCCACGCTCATGCCCGGATACGATTTATCAAGGGCTTTGTATCTAGGCTTTCCGATACTGGGCTCATGACCCATCATAAATACGAGGAGTTGTTCTTGACCTACCTGCAAAGAATCACAAATGGAATAGGTGCAATTTTTTTCTAAAATTTTCACCAACACCAGCTTTGGATTGTCGGCAAAAGGCATTACTACTTCGCCTTTTAACTCAATAAAAACCGATTCAGGGTCGATCTCTACTTTTGAAATTTTGCTTGAGTTAGTGCATGCTATCGAAATGATTCCGACGATAAATACAACAATTCTAAAGGCTTGCATCCTTGAGTGATTTTGAAAAATCTGCATGCAAAGAATGAAATCTCTGCACCAATGAATCTATAAAAATAGGCGTAAAAACCTTGCGCACTCCTTCTAGATTTCCGCCTACGCTATCTTTAGGAATTTTGAGACATTGCTTCATAGGCCCTGCTTCTATTTCTAAATAAAAATGGTTTTCGTAACTAAAGATAACTACCTTAAAAAGTGGGTAGTCCCAGGTTTCTACTATTCTCATTTTTAATGATATAAACTTAATAATTCTTCCAATACGTCTGTGCCTTTATGGGCATTATACCATTTTTGCAAGGTATTGATTTGCTCTTGCAATGGAGTCTCTGTTTTTTTAAGGCTTAAAAAAAGTTCTTGTGCTTCAGCGGGTCGAGGCCCCCAGCTGCCTAATTCATCTAAAGTTTCCTTGTGGATGCGCACCACTATCGGAATGCTTCGCCCACCCGTAGGACTGAGATAATCGTCCATCAAATCTAAGTTTTCATCGCGAAAAAGGTAGCGAACCTCCACACTTGGATTTTTATCGGCAAGCATTTGTACAAAAGGTAAATTATGCGCAGCATCGCCACACCAAAACTCTGTAATGACCAGCCATATTTCGTTGATAGATTGGCTGGCAAACGAGCTTATTTCAGGATTTTCTGCTAAGCCTTGCTTCATCCAGCGATTGGCCCGTGCCCAATTGATGTTCATGTATTGATTATAACCTTCGGTTACGCCTTTATTCTTTTCTGCTACAGCTTCAAATTGCTTCCACAACTCCTGAAAATCAATAGATTTCTGTATTTTTTCGGCAATAAATGTTTTTCTACTTTCTGACATACTTACTTTTTAAAATTTAAAATCACCTCTGAAATGATGGCAATGCACGCTTGGAGCTGCTCTTGGTTGATGACCAAAGGAGGGGCAAATCGGATGATATTTCCATGTGTAGGTTTGGCGAGCAATCCATTTTCAGCAAAAGCCATACACAAATCCCAAGCGGTGCTCGAATCTGGGGTATCATTGATGACAATCGCATTGAGCAAACCTTTACCCCTTACGAGCTTTACCAAATCTGTTTTTGACTTTAATTGGTTCATCGCTTCACGAAAAATATCTCCCATCTGCTGTGCATTTTCTGCAAGTTTTTCATCTTTAACCACTTGTAATGCTTCCATAGCCACGGCACAAGCCAATGGATTGCCGCCAAAAGTAGAACCATGCTGACCAGGGCGTATGGTTAGCATTACTTCATCATCGGCTAATACAGCAGATACTGGCAGTACCCCACCTGAAAGTGCTTTACCGAGCACCAAAATATCTGGTCTAGCATCTTCATAATCAGTAGCTAATATTTTACCTGTGCGGGCTATTCCCGTTTGTACTTCATCAGCTATAAAAAGTACATTGTATTGGGTACATAGTTTTCTTACTCCAGCTAAATATCCTTCATCAGGCACTACTACGCCTGCCTCACCTTGTATGGGTTCTACCATAAAAGCTGCTGCATTTCCTATTTTTAAAGATTCTTCTAATGCTTGCAAATCATTGTAAGGAATCAGTTCAAATCCGGGCATGAAAGGTCCATAATTTTCATAACTGTCGGGATCGGAACTAGAACTGACAGCTGCCAAGGTGCGCCCCCAAAAATTTCCTGTGGCAAAAATGACCCTGGCTTTATTTTCTTCTATTCCTTTTACTTCGTAAGCCCACTTTCTAGCCAATTTTACAGCTGTTTCGCCTCCTTCAACGCCCGTATTCATAGGCAATACCTTATCATAACCAAAATATTCGGTAATGTATTTTTCATAGATACCCAATATATTGTTGTGAAAAGCCCTCGAGGTTAAAGTAAGTTTTTGCGATTGCTCTATCAGTGCATTAATAATACGCGGATGACAATGACCTTGATTGACAGCGCTATAAGCCGATAAAAAATCATAGTATTGCTTACCCTCTACATCCCAAAGAAATATGCCTTCGCCTTTTTGTAGCACAACCGGCAGCGGATGATAATTATGCGCCCCGTGGTGATGCTCTAAGTCAATGGCTTGTTGTGAATTTTCAATGGTAAATTGGTCAAGTGTCATAATATGAATAAATTAAGATTTAACATGCTTCAAAAATAAAGAAGGATGGTCAACTGCTGCTTTGCATTTGACCATCCTTGGTATTATTTAACTTATAAAGTTGTTTATTTAAAAGTACTGAAATGACTGTTGAGTAAAATGTAACCCTCATCATCGCCAGAGGCATCGGTAAATACCAAGGTTACAAAATGGATTTTTTCTGCAATATCAGTAAGTGTGTTTTTTGGAACAAAAAATCGTATAGGCGTAAACTGTGAACCAAATACATCCCATTTAAAAAACTCATTTCCAAATCTATTAATGGTATCGAGCACTGTGCCAGGCACGCCATAGCGGGAATCGTGCGATGCTATGATGTGTTTGTGCATAAAGGGATCACCTTTTTTGAATAAAAGCGTGGTGGTGTCTTCTGTTTCAGGCCTTACCAATGCCAAGGGTACATCTGTATCCCAGAGCGAAACATCGCCAGAGGAGTTGATGAAATTTGGTACATTTTGAAGTTTTAAGTTGACTCCTCCACCATAATCTTTGGCTAAAAAATCTAATGCCGCAAAGGTGCATATATACACGGTTCTGCCTTGAAAATCCTCAAAAAATTCAACTTTTACATCCACTTGGTAAGCTGTGTCTCTTTCGCGCACGGCATGTGATGCACCAACTATAGGCAATTTTTCATCCAAAAACTTAAGTCCTGGCAATAAGTCGTCAGATAAAAACTCAGTATTGAGATAAAACTCAGGACCGCTAGCAGTTTCCCAAACACTATCGGCCAGTAAAGAAGCGGAGGTATTTGCTACAACCTCACTGGCAGCAGGTAGCGCAAAATAAATAAATTTTTCTGGATAATCTAAAGCATAAGCTTCTCTATTTACTGCCAATAAAGGCGCTGCTGGCCCAGTAGCCGAAAAGCTGTTAACCACTGTCAAATTGAGTTGATTTTTGACCACCAAACTAGAAGTTGGATATCCTGGAGGCGGAGTGCTGTCTTTTTCCCTTTTGCAAAAGGTGAGGCTTAATGCCATAAACAGAATGAAGAATTTATTTAATTTCATTGTAGATGTAAAATTTGAGATTGCGAAAATAATCGCGTACTGTCAATTGTAACGCTTCGAAATGAGTTTTAGTTAACTTTTTCAGTATCTACTACCTCCAAATCTATATAAATGGGTAAATGATCACTGAATCCGTTGTTGAATTTGAAACCCAAAAACTGCCTAAAGGGTTTTTTTCCTGCATACCTATCGTCACTTTCCAATAAAAATTCAGCTTCAAATACATGGGCTCTGCCATCTTTTATTTTAAAGGGTGATTTGCCTTGGTACATTTTTCTAGGAACAATGATTTGATCCAAATAGCCCCATTCACCTTGGTATTTGTGCGAGCCTTGAGTGGTGGGCAACATGCTCATCAGATTTACGAGCTTTTTGCCCTCCGAAGCTTTGGCTGCGCCTAAGGTTTCCAAAATACTTGTATTGTCCCATTCATCATTCAAATCGCCCATAATCACCAGTGCAGCTTCGGGGTTAATTTTTAAAATACTATCGCTGTGCGCTTTTACTACGGAGGCGGCAAGTATTCTGTTGGGCTCACTAATAGCTTGACCTCCATAGCGCGATGGCCAGTGGTTTACATAAACATGTACCGTGTCGTGGCCTAAAGCATATCCTTTAAAGTATAAAATATCGCGGGTAAAGAAATTGGGATTTTCAGGATCGCTTACCAAAAGTGCTCTGCTCAAGATGTATTCTACTTTATCGGCTCTATAAATCAGGCCTACATCGATACCCCTTCTATCAGGCGATTCGTAATGTACTACCTGATAATTGCCGCCCTTCATCAGATTGTGTTTGGCGATTTTTTCTAAAACATTGAAATTTTCTATTTCACATACGCCAATGATTTCTGGCATTTCCCAACCGCCTATACCTATAAAAACCTTTGCGATTTTATTGATTTTTTCGTTCATTTTATAGTCGGTCCAGCGATAATTTCCCTCAGGTGTAAATTCATCATCATTTTTCTCAGGGTCATCGGTTGGGTCAAAAAGATTTTCAACATTGTAAAAAACCACTCGTATCGCTTGATTTCCTCTTACTTCGTCGTTATAACTGGCTGGTAATCCTTCTTTTTGTCCGAAAACAAAAATAGATGTAGCTACAAGTATCAGAGAGATTAATAAACGTATCATAATTAATTGTTTGATTTTCAATGTTTATTTTAATAATTTTAATATGTCTTCTTTTGGCACCCTATATAGAATAGGTGTATTGAGTTTGTTGCGTTCATTGCTTATAAAAAGGTATTTATTACCTATTGCAATACATTCAAACTGCTTCCAAAGGCCGAGATCTATCATGGTTTTTTTACCATTAAGTGCTTCGATGGGAGTACTGCCTTGGTAGGCAAAAATTTTATCGTAGCCCAACAATAGCAATACATTTTCTTTGGGCAGAAATTCTGCTCCGGCCACCCAATTTACTTCGCCCATACCTTCCAATGTTTTTGCGCTTGTTTTGGGACTTAATTGATACACACCGCTTACAGCTGGTAATGCATATAGGTAGGTAACAGCATCAAAAGGTTGGGTTCTATTTTTAGAGAAAAGGTATAAGCTATCTTGAAAAAAGACCATGGCTTCCATGTCAAAATTGCGCTCTTCTTTAGGCGGTGGAAAGGCAGTTTGTAACGCATAGCTGTAGCAAATACCCCATTCAGGCTGTATAGTATCTGCTTTATTATAAAGGCTTTGCGTAGAAACTTTGTAAATGTAGAGGCTTTCACGTCTGTTTTTATTATTGCCAAAATCGCCAATGTAAATATTTCCATCTGGGTCGTGAGCCATTTCTTCCCAATCGATATTTGGGGCATTGAGCAAGTATTTTCTCTTTAAAATCTCACATTGATTATTCACCAAATATAGAATAGGCTCATTTCCACTATCATTTAAAAACCAATAGGTTGAGTCGTTTATGGCAACCATTCCGCTGTTCTCGTCCAGCTCGGCTGGCAATATACAAACCTCCTCCAAGGCTACTCGCTGCGAAAAACCAGTGAAGCTCAAAAATGAAAAAACAAACTGAATAAATAGATTTTTAAACATATAAATTAATTGTGATTTTTAAATAAAATACTGCTATCGCCAAAGCTCAAAAAACGATAATCATGCTGTAAAGCATGGTTGTAAACATCTCGCCATGCATCACCTAAACAGGCAGCAATAAGCAGCAGCAAGGTGCTATTGGGTTGATGAAAATTTGTAATCAATGCATTGATGCTGCGCAGTGTGTATCCGGGCATTATGATGATTTGCGTATCGGCTTTGAGTTCTTCTATTTGTTCTTGATCCATGTATTCTATTAAAAACTCGAGTGCCTCCTGAAAAGAAATGCCGCAGGGCTCTAGATAGGGATACCATTGATCTACTGTTGTTTGTAATGATTTATTGCGCATACTTGATACGCCTAGCCAATATAAACTCTCCAAACTTCTAAGGCTTGTAGTACCCACCGCCACACGAATACCTGAGTGTGAAGAGAGATTTTTTATTACTTGTTTGCTCACTACCATTTGCTCGCGATGCATTTCATGGTCGCTTACTTTTTCGCTTTTAACAGGTAAAAAAGTACCTGCCCCTACATGTAAGTTTAGATATTGTGTATCAATACCTTTTTTATTGAGATTGTGAAGCACTTCTTCGGTAAAATGAAGTCCTGCGGTGGGCGCTGCCACAGAACCTTGCTGCTGTGCATATACAGTTTGGTATCGGTTTTTATCCTCTTCTTCATCGTCACGACCTAAATAGGGCGGCAAGGGAATATGACCTACTTGCTCCAAAATTTGAGCAAAGGGCAAAGGGGTATCCCAACTGAAACGCACTCTAAAACTTCCATTTAGGTTTTCCAGTTTCTCAGCTTTTAAAACAATAGTTTGCTCATTTATGATAATAGGCAACTCCAAAACACCTGATTTCCAATAGCGTGCTCCTCCAATTAGGCACTTATACTCTACTTGCTTTTGGGTTTGCAGTGCAAGTTGAATATCATTAGGCTCTAACGGTTCTAATGCAAATACTTCAATTTTTCTATCATTGGGGAGTTTAAAAAACATGCGAGCATAGAGCACTTTGGTTTCGTTGAATACAAGTTGGGCTTCAGCGGGCAATACCTCATCTAACTGACTAAAAATCATATCATTGATTTGGTCACCTTCAAATTTTAATAATTTAGAGGCATCGCGTTGCTCCAAAGGATAGGCGGCAATTTTGCTCTCAGGCAGCTCATAACTGTAATCTGAAATGGAAACGTCAGGGAGTTTATTCATTTTTAGGTCTAATATTGCAGCCAAAGTTAAGGCAATAGATGAAGCAAAAAAGAATCATAGTAAG
>CAYZUZ010000050.1:0-7958 GCA_964481795.1 uncultured Cryomorphaceae bacterium | reverse complement strand
AACGGGTAATTTTTTATTTGAAAAAATTGAAACGAAAGAATCTACTGTGATTTTGTTCCATTGTAAATACGTGAACCCGCCTAAAACGAAACCAAAACCCGTAGAGGAGAGCTGCATCCATCGCAACACTGAGCCTTTATTTGGATTCTCGGTATCGAGCATCCATGTTTCTAAAGTGGCCACATCAAATCCAAAAAAAGTATACAAACCTATATAAGCAATTATAGACCCTGCCACCAAGCCCATCAGGGCAGATAAGAATAAAATGCCCAACTCCTTTATAAGACTACTCGATTGACTCATAATCAGTATTTTTGTCGCTTATTAATGATAATTGATTAACGTGGTAAAAATAGGCAAAACCGAGCTTGGCGAGTTTCCTTTGTTGCTAGCACCCATGGAAGATGTGAGCGACCCGCCCTTTCGTGCTGTGTGCAAAGAACACGGAGCCGATATGATGTATACAGAATTTATCTCATCAGAAGGTTTGATACGCGATGCCATCAAAAGCCGTCAAAAACTAGATATATTTGATTATGAACGTCCTATAGGAATACAAATATTTGGTGGCGACGAGGAAGCTTTGGCCATGGCCACAGAAATTGTAGATGCCACACAACCTGATTTGGTCGACATCAACTATGGCTGTCCTGTAAAAAAAGTAGTATGTAAAGGTGCCGGAGCAGCGGTTTTAAAAGACATTGACTTGATGGTGAAACTCACCCAATCGGTAATCAAATCGACCTCATTGCCCGTAACAGTAAAAACACGCCTGGGTTGGGACGAATCTTCCAAAAACATAGAAGAAGTAGCCGAAAGATTACAAGATATTGGCGTACAAGCCTTATCCATTCATGGTCGCACCCGCGTACAGTTGTACAAAGGCGAGGCCGATTGGACTTTGATAGGTAAAATCAAAGAAAATTCAAGAATACACATACCCATATTTGGCAATGGTGATATAGATACGCCAGAGAAAGCATTAGAATACCGCAATCGTTATGGAGTAGATGGCATCATGATAGGACGCGCAAGTATTGGTTATCCTTGGATTTTTAGAGAAATAAAACACTACTTTGCCACAGGCGAAAAATTAACACCACCCACCATGGAAGAGCGAATTGATGCCTGCCGCAAACATTTTGAATTCAGCATAAGATGGAAGGGCGAACGACAAGGCATAGTAGAAATGCGTAGGCATTACGCCAATTATTTTAAAGGAATATCGCACTTTAAAGAATTCAGAACCCGCTTGGTTACCCTGCAAGAGCCCGCTGATATTTATGCTACCTTTGAAGAAATAAAAGAAGCCAACTTGAGTGCTGTTTTATAACTCCATAAAAACATAATCGCATGGAAATCATCACCAAATTCGAAGATTTAAACCTTAGCAAAAGTTACACCTATTCAGATTATTTACAATGGAAATTTGATGAGCGTGTAGAACTCATCAAAGGATTTATAAAGAAAATGAGTCCTGCACCCAATAGGATACACCAAAACATTACATCAAATGTCCTTTTTTCATTGATGCAGAATTTTACCAATAAGCCTTGTAATGTTTATCCTGCCCCATTTGATGTCCGTTTGCCCATTAAAAAAGGCAAGAAAAACACCACTGTAGTGCAACCCGACCTATGCGTAGTATGTGATGCCAAAAAGTTAGATGATTTGGGGTGTAATGGAGCACCTGATTTGATTGTAGAGATATTATCGCCAGGTAATTCTAAACACGATACGGAAACAAAATTCAAGCTGTATGAAGAAGCGGGCGTTCCTGAGTATTGGATTGTGAGCCCTCAAGAGCAATTTGTATTGGTGTATATTCTTGAAAATGAAAGGTATATAGGCCTTCCGCCCTTTGCTTTAGGCACTGAAATCCAAAGCAAATTTTTTCCTGATTTACTGGTAAAAGTAGATGATGTGTTTAGAGATATTATGAAATCCAATACCTAAATTGCCCTACTGACTCAACCAAAACGCTTTTGGATATACCTACCCAAATAATAAAAAGCAATGAGCGGCACGAGCATATATTTACTAGGAAAATGAAGGTTCTTTTGATTGAGAAAAATCATGATAAGTGCGGTAAATAAGATTACAACTATATTGATTACACTACTCTTCATGTCAATTATTTTTAAATTGATGCTGCTAATATATTACCATTGTACAAATTGCCTTTAGATTACATGACCACAAAGCGCAAAGATTTATATCTCAGTTTTTAACCCATAAAGCCAAACCCTCAAGAAAAAAATCAACCTTATCTATTACAAAAGACCACAAAGAAACTCTAACATTTTTTTTGAAATGCCTTTGCTTTCTCAGGTCTGCTTAAAATTGATAACTGTATTGCTTTATTGACCGCGTACCTTTGTTGAAACAAAAAAATCGGTTGTCGCAGGAGTAACGAAACACATCAAACCCCAAAAAACCGAGAAATAAATTTTTAAACCTTAAAGATTGCCTCCCTTTGCAATCTGAAACCAGCCTTATGATAGAGCCTAAAAAAACGCAAGAGAACCTATTGCAAAAGTTGAACATAGAATCGCTCAACGACATGCAAGTAGAAGCCCAAACTGCCATTGAAAACAACAGTGAAATTGTACTGCTTTCGCCTACTGGCACAGGCAAAACGCTTGCCTTTATGCTGCCCATAATCGGAGGTTTAAAAGAAGAGGTTGTAGGTGTTCAGGCTTTGATTTTGGTGCCCTCGCGCGAGCTGGCCATACAGATAGAGCAGGTGGTGCGCAATATGGGCTCAGGTTATAAAATAAACGCTGCTTATGGCGGACGAGCCATGGCTAAAGACAGAGACGAACTCAAACATGAACCCACCATTTTAATAGGTACGCCCGGCCGTATTGCTGATCACATAAGGCGTGAGACTGTATCCTTGGCCAATCTGCGCTATTTGGTTTTAGATGAATTTGATAAATCGCTCGAAGTTGGTTTTGAGCAGGAAATGAAAGAAATATTGCGCGCCTTGCCAAAGCTTGAAAAAACGATTTTAACCTCTGCCACTCAAGAAATAAAAGTTCGCTCATTTGTGGGCTTGCGCAAACCTATTGTAATAAATTACTTAAAAGAGGGCGTCGATAAGCTTCAGATTAAAATTGTAATTTCACCCGATAAAGACAAACTAGAAACACTCGTAAAAACGATCAATCATTTGGGTAATCAACCCGGAATTGTGTTTTGTAATTTTAGAGAAACTATTTTGCGTGTAAGCGAATATTTAACAGAAAACAACATTCCGCATGGCTGCTTTTATGGCCAAATGGAGCAGCAAGACCGAGAACGCGCACTTATTAAATTCAGAAATGGCTCACACCAACTCATTGTGGCTACCGACTTAGCAGCCCGTGGCTTAGATATTCCTGAGATAAAATTTATCATACATTATCATCTGCCTAAACGCAGTCAAGAATTCACACACCGCAATGGCCGCACAGCCCGCATGAAAAGCGATGGCACGGCTTATGTACTCAAATGGGTAATGGAAGATTTGCCTGAGTTTATACCACAAGTGGCCAAAGAAAAAATAAAAGATGCGCCTGCACCAAACCCTACCGATTGGGTAACGGTTTTTATCAATGGCGGAAGACGTGATAAAATTTCGAAGGGCGATGTGGCTGGCCTCTTATTGAAGCAAGGCCAATTGAGTCAATCGGATTTAGGTGTGATAGAACTTAAACACGATTGCGCTTTTGTGGCTATCAAAAAAGAAAAAGCTCAAGCCGCTATTCGATTGTTAGACAATACAAAGTTGAAATCGAAAAAGGTGCGAATGAGTATTGTTTAACGTGCATTCAAACTAAAAAAGAAGGAGCATTTATTTTAGATTTAATAAAAAAAGCTTGCTCCTAAATCTTTAGAAGCAAGCTTTTATGAGGTTTTTATTTTTGACCAAACAGATCTTTGATTGAGCCGAGCGAGCTTAAAATTCCGGTGGCTTCATAAGGCATGTACACCGTTTTATTATCATCGCCTGAGGTCATTTCTTTTAATGTCTCTATATATTTTATGGCAATTAAATACTGTGCCGGGTCCATATTAGCACCCAATGCTTCTTTGAGTAAGTAGAGTGCTTTTGCCTCAGCCTCAGCTACTTTTACCCTTGCTTCTGCTTGACCTTCCGCTTCCAAAATAGCTGCCTGCTTATCACCCTCTGCCTTGTTGATTTCAGCTTGCTTGCCTCCTTCCGCCTCCAATATCTGTGCGGTTTTCAAACCTTCGGCCTCCAAAATTCTCGCCCTTCTATCACGCTCAGCACGCATTTGTTTTTCCATGGCATCGCGTATGTCTTTTGGCGGGTTGATGTCTTGAAGCTCCACTCGATTCACTTTTACCCCCCACTTGTTGGTAGCCTCATCCAGTATTACGCGCAATTTGGTATTAATGGTATCGCGCGAGGTGAGCGTTTCATCTAGTTCCATATCGCCAATTACGTTTCTCAGAGTAGTTTGAGTCAATTTTTCCATAGCCTGAGATAGGTTCTCAATTTCGTACAAGGCTTTAACAGGGTCTACAATTTGGAAATAAAGTAAGGCATTGATTTCTGTAACCACATTATCACGCGTAATAACATTTTGCTTAGGAAAATCAAAAACAGCCTCACGAAGATCAATTCTTTCTTGTTGTTTATACGTGATAAACTGCTGTCCGGCTGGTCCAGCCATCGTATGTCTCCATGTTATTTTTCGGGCTTGGTCTATTACAGGTATAATGATGTTTATACCCGAGTTAAGCGTGCGCAAATAGCGACCAAAGCGCTCTATTACAATGGTTTCGCTTTGTTTTACGATGATGATACCCGCCCTCAAAAACAGAATGGTGAGTATGGCAAGAGCAATTAATGGATACATATTTTTTGATTTTAAAATTTGGCGAGCGAAAGGTAAATTTCAAATGCTCAATAGAAAAGAATTGAGGTAAAAATTTTTAAATTTCATTTCAAAAATTGCTTCTAAGGATTCAAAAACCTTAGTCCTTCAGGAAGTATTGAAAGCACTATCTACCAAAAAAAGACCTGAATTGAGCTTATAATTTAAAAAGCTGCATAAAATCATGTTCATTAGCCCGACTTTTTTTATTACGTTTGCCACGCATGGGCTTTGGGCTCATTACCCTTAAAACAATTTTTAAATAACACCTTACGAGAAAAATGACCACACAAGAAATTTCAAATCTACTCGGTAGTCAAGCAGAATTATTGCTCAACCATGAGTGCAAGACCATCAGCAAAAACAACATACATCAACCCAGCCCTACCTTTGTAGAGGATGTTTTTGGTCCTAGTAATCGCAATATACAAGTTTTAAAGAGTCTTCAGGCACTTTATGGCAACGGAAGATTGGCCAATACAGGATACCTCAGCATCCTACCAGTAGATCAAGGTATTGAGCACAGTGCAGGCGCTTCTTTTGCCAAAAATCCAATCTATTTTGATCCGGAAAACATCATCAAACTTGCCATAGAAGGCGGTTGTAATGCCGTGGCAAGCACCTACGGTGTTTTAGCTGCTACTGCACGCAAGTATGCCCACAGAATACCTTTTGTTGTAAAAATAAACCACAACGAATTGCTCACCTATCCCAATAAATTTGACCAAGTGATGTTTGGCAACATCAAAGATGCTTGGAATATGGGTGCCACAGCAATAGGAGCTACCATTTACTTTGGCTCCGATGAATCAAGTCGTCAGCTCATTGAAGTAGCCGAGGCCTTCGAATATGCGCATGAGTTGGGTATGGCTACCATTTTGTGGTGCTATACGCGCAACAATGCCTTCAAAAAAGATGGAGTTGATTATCATACCTCAGCCGACCTTACCGGACAGGCCAATCACTTAGGAGTAACGATTCAAGCAGATATCATCAAGCAAAAACTACCTACCAACAATGGTGGATTCAAAGCCTTAAACACAGGAGGCAGCTCATACGGCAAACTTGATGAGAAAATATATACCGAGCTGACCTCTGAGCATCCAATTGATTTGGCTCGCTATCAAGTGGCCAACTGCTACATGGGGCGTGCAGGACTCATCAACTCAGGTGGAGAATCTAAAGGTGCCTCTGACTTGGCTGATGCCGTAGCCACCGCAGTGGTAAATAAAAGAGCAGGTGGTCAAGGATTGATATCGGGCCGCAAGGCATTCCAAAAGCCTATGGGTGAGGGTGTTGCATTATTAAATGCCATCCAAGATGTTTATTTGAATCCAGAGGTAAGCATAGCTTAAATAGCTTTTATTTTTTTAACTACTTTAGCACACTACCGCGAGGCAAACCTTTGCGGTAGTTTTTTTTAATAAGTAAATGAAGTCATTATGGGATGGTTCAAACGCGATAAAGAAGGAATAACTACCTCTACTACAGATAAAAAAGAAACACCTGAAGGCTTGTGGTACAAATGTCCAAAGTGTAAGGTAATTACAGCTGTAGAGGATCATGAAAAATCCAAATGGGTATGTGGAAATTGTGGCTATCACGAAAAAATTAATGCCAAAGAATATTTCTCATTCCTATTTGATGAAGGGGTTTATAACGAGCTGGATAAAAACATGACATCGCTTGACCCACTTAATTTTGAAGATACCAAAAAATACAGCGATAGATACCGCGATACCATGCGCAAAACCAAGCTCAACGACGCTGCTACCACGGGCGTAGGCAAGCTCAACGGAAAGGAAATAGTGATTTGCGCCATGAACTTCAACTTCATAGGCGGATCAATGGGCTCTGTAGTAGGCCAAAAAATAGCCAACGGTATGGACTATGCGCTCAAACACAAGCTTCCCTTTCTAATGATATCAAAATCGGGTGGGGCACGCATGATGGAGGCAGCCTTTAGCTTGATGCAAATGGCCAAAACATCGGCTAAAATTGCATTGATGAATGAAGCCAAGTTGCCGTATATATCACTGCTTACCGACCCTACCACTGGAGGTGTAACAGCCTCTTATGCCATGCTGGGCGACATCAACATAGCTGAACCAGGAGCATTAATAGGCTTTGCCGGCCCAAGAGTAGTAAAAGAGACCATTGGCAAAGACTTGCCAGAGGGATTTCAAACCTCAGAATTCCTTTTAGAGCATGGATTTTTGGATTTTATAGTAGAGCGCAAAGACCTCAAAAACAAATTAAGTCAGTTTTTAACAATAATTTCTTGATAAAGGTATTTTGTTTTGATTTTTGCAGTACTTTTGCAGGCTTAAAAAAGAAATACATAATATTCATCTAAAAACGATTTTGGCATGTATCTAAGTACAGAAGCAAAAAAAGAAATTTTTACAAAACACGGTAAATCAGCAAATGATACCGGATCACCCGAAGGTCAAATAGCTTTATTTACCTACAGAATCAACCATTTAACGGAACACTTAAAGAAAAATCGCAAAGATTTTAACACAGAAAGATCTCTAATAAGATTGGTTGGAAAGAGAAAAGCAATGCTTAAATATCTAAAAGACAACGACATCACTCGTTATAGAGCTATTTTAGCAGAGCTAAACTTAAGGAAGTAATTTTTTTTGGATATACGAAACGGGAAAGGGCAACTATGTTTGCCTTTTTCCGTTTTTTAGTTTACATATAACACAATCTAATTTTTGAGACAATGATTCCAAAACCTGTTGTACAAGAAATCCTGCTGAAAGATGGCAGAAAAATCACCATAGAAACAGGAAAATTAGCCAAACAGGCTGATGGTTCGGTGGTAGTGAGAATGGGAGATACAATGCTGTTGGCCACTATAGTAAGCAACAAAGAAGCCATGGAAGGCATAGATTTTTTACCCCTAACTGTAGAATACAAAGAAAAATTTGCCTCCACTGGTCGTGTGCCCGGAGGCTTTATGAAACGCGAAGGTCGCGCCTCAGATGAAGAAATCCTTATCATGCGATTGGTGGATAGAGCTTTGCGCCCACTATTCCCTGAAGATTATCATGCTGATAC
>CAYZUZ010000049.1:0-8023 GCA_964481795.1 uncultured Cryomorphaceae bacterium | reverse complement strand
TTCTGGCACGTACTTGTTTATTGCAGGGCTTTGTAATGAATGGTACTGCAACTTTAGAGCTAACACCCATAAACTCTGAACAGCAAAATCCATTTAAAAATCACATATATCCTTATAGAGCAGGGTGCCTTTTGGTTTTTGGGATGAATTGATATTAGCTATCAAAATAAAAAAAGCCCCATCAAGGGGCCTTTATATTTCTGAGGAAAAGCTATAATTACTTTTTCTCTTCTTCTTTGGTAGTAATATACTGTGCACTCAAATCTTTTGAAACTGCTGATTTATCTATCTTCAATCGTGAGTTTTCCGATTCCAATATGATGTGGGTATCGCCAATTTCGAGTATTTTACCGTGTATACCACTGTTGGTTACTATGCGCATACCTTTAGATATTTCGGTGCGAAATTTGGCTTCTTCTTTTTGCTTTTTCATTTGCGGACGAAAAAAGAAAAGATACATAACCACAATGATGATTAAAAAAGGGAGTAAGCCGCCTATAGCAGAGCCTCCGGCTGCTTGTAAAAAAATGTTTAAATAGAACATGGGGTAATTGATTTTTTAGTTTTTAGCCATTACGTCGGCTGTGATTTTTAAAATGGTGGTATTGGGTACGGTATTGGCCACTAGGGTTACTGTTTTTTCTTGGCGACCTGTGCGGTTGTTGCTATCAAAAGATACTTTGATTACGCCTTCGCCACCCGCAGCAATAGGCTCACGTGGATATTCAGGTACTGTACAGCCACAACTGCCAGTAGCCTTGGTTATTACCAAAGGTGCTTTGCCTGTATTGGTAAATTTGAACTCATAAATGGCAGGGTCGCCCTCGGTAATAGTGCCAAAATCATGGTTTAAAGTTTCGAAGCTAAACTGAGGTTGGTCATCGTTGGTAGTTACTACACTGGTGCTCAAATTACCTTCGCTGTCGGTTCCTTTGATTTTGCTGCTTGCGCTATCACATGCACTCATACTTACTACCAAGGCGGTAGCTAAACTCATTATAAGAGATTGTTTTTTCATTTTATTGGTCAAATTATTTAAAGGTTAAACATTTACATAAGGCCGCGGCCTATTTTTTTAATTTTATTTTCGGCACTCAATTCGTTTTGCAATTTATCCAAAATTCCGTTTATAAATGTTCCACTTTTTGGGGTAGAATACATTTTGGTGAGTTCTATGTACTCATTTATAGTCACTTTTACGGGTATTTGGTCAAATGATATAAACTCACTTAAAGCCATTTTCATCAAGATTTTATCAACACTTGCAATGCGATCTTGTTCCCAATTTTGAGCTTTGGCACTGATAAGCTTATCAAAATACTCATTGTTTTTTAGGGTTTGTTTGAATATTTCACCTGCAAATGCCCTATCGTCTTCATCCTTAAATAACTCGGGCAATTTACGATCTACTTGCTCATTATCCATGTTTTCCAGACATTTTACCATCAGCATTTGAGCAGCTTCTAGGTCATCGGCCCAGTGTATATTTCTGTCTTCGTACACTTGATGTAAGGTATCGTTGTGCGCAAAATATTTCTTGTACAGCTCCAAAACAAACTTGCTATCGCTGATGTGATTGCCTTTTACGTATTCGATATAAAAATCATCTTCGCGCAGGGCTTTGAGTATGCGCACCAAGATTTCTTTATCGTCGCCCCAGTGTATTTTATGGTGCTCAAATGCCGCATTGAATTGCGAAGTTTTGAGTGCGAGCAATACTGTATTCTCAATGAATCGGGTATTGGGTGTTAAATCTTCCTGACTGGGCCTGAGTTTTTGCTTAGCTTTTTCAAGCTTTCGCTCGGCCAAATCACGTAAAATTTGCAGGGCTTTCAGTTCCAATAAAAATAAAGGATAGATTTGCTCCAAGCTTCTTTCTAGATTTTTTAGGGCTATATGACTCTCTACATCCGAGTTGTAATAGGCATACAGTGCTTGAAAGGTTTTTATCCTTATTTGTCGTCGTGTTAACATTTTTGTTTTTTAATGGCTTAGGCCAATACCTCTTTCTTCTTCTTGTCTATTCTTTCTTGGGCTATAATAAGTGCTGCTTGATGTGTTGTAATACCTTCTTTTTCAGCACGTACCAATATATCCAAAGTCGTATCGTAGATATTTTCTGTTCTGCGCAATGATTCTGCTCTATCGTATTTTGCTATTTCAGAATACACATTGATCAAACCACCTGCATTGATTAGAAAATCAGGTGCATAGATTATTTGGCGGTCAGCGAGCATTTTGGCGTGTTTGTTTTCATCTGCCAATTGATTGTTGGCTGCCCCTGCTACTATGGCACACCTTAGCATGGGAATGGTCAAATCGTTGAGGGTAGCTCCTAGTGCACATGGGGCATAGATATCCACATCGGCTTGAGCTACATCGGTTTGGGTAAATTCTACTGCGTGGTATTGATTTACTGCTACTTGTATTCTATCGGTATGGATGTCGTGTACCCAAACTTGTGCACCTTCCTCTACCAAGTGTTTTACGAGTGTAATACCCACGTTGCCAATGCCTTGTACAAGAACTTTTTTGCCTGCTAATGAGTTGCTTCCCCATTTATATTGCGAAGATGCCTTCATACCCATATACACACCATAAGCTGTAACGGGTGATGGGTCACCACTGCCGCCCATGTGCTCCGGAATACCGGTTACGTGGTTGGTTTCCATCTTTACATATTCTATATCTTGGGTGGTAATACCCACATCCTCCGCAGTGATGTAGCGACCTGATAGGCTGTCTACAAATCGGCCAAAGGCACGCATCATGGCTTCGTTCTTGTCGGTGCGGCTGTTGCCAATGATCACGGCTTTGCCACCTCCTAAATTTAAACCTGAGATGGAGGCCTTAAAGGTCATACCTCTTGACAACCTCAAAACATCTTGCAGCGCATCGGCTTCGTCGCTGTAAGCCCACATACGAGTGCCACCAAGGGCTGGACCTAGTACGGTATTGTGGATTCCTATGATGGCTTTGAGTCCGGTTTCTTGATCGTGGCAATAAACCACTTGCTCATGACCCAAAAAAGAAGGATTGCTAAACACTACACTCATGTTGTTGTTGATGTATTTGTTCTTTTAAATGATATCGAATTTCAGGTCGCGAAAGTAGTTTACTTTTGTGGCCTCTACAAAATCAAAATTTCATACACATGGCCGCCTTATGGCATCTTAACAAATATTTCTATAAATACCGTTTTATTTTTTCAATCGGGATTTTTTTCGTCATTATATCTGTGATTTTTAGCGTGATACCGGCTCAGTATGTGCGTGAATCGTTTAATATAGTAGAGCAAGCACTGAAGCAGGCACGCAATGCCGAAAATTATAATTACAAAGAACTCTACCAATCCTTGCTGCTGTATGGCCTTATTATCATGGGGGCTAGTTTGCTCAAAGGTGCTTTTACTTTTTTTACCCGTCAAACCATTATTGTGATGTCGCGCAAAATAGAATTTGACCTCAAGAATGAAATTTTTGCTCAGTATCAGCGACTTTCTACCTCATTTTATCGCAGAAATAGCACGGGCGATTTAATGAACCGAATATCGGAAGACGTAAGCAGGGTGCGTATGTATATTGGTCCGGCCATGATGTACGCCATCAACGTTTTGTTTACTTTGATCATCGTTATTTATATCATGCTCAGCGTCAATGCGCGCCTTACTCTGTATGTGCTTGCTCCGCTACCCATTCTTTCCTATTTGATTTACAGG
The DNA here is from genome assembly GCA_964481795.1 of uncultured Cryomorphaceae bacterium. GTDB lineage: Bacteria > Bacteroidota > Bacteroidia > Flavobacteriales > Schleiferiaceae > CAYZUZ01. The sequence continues at coordinate 4,305 of CAYZUZ010000049.1, read as the reverse complement.
GTATCTATACTAATAAATATAAGAAGCGAAAAAGTACAAGCTCAGTTGAGTAAAATGAGCACCTTGGTACAAGAAACATTTAGTGGTATACGCGTAGTAAAAGCTTATGCCAAAGAAGGTTACTTTTCTGATACCTTTACCCAAGAGGCTCAGAATTATGCCCAAATCAACGAAAAATTATACAAAGTCAATGCGCTTTTCATGCCATTAATGCTGATGCTGATTGGTTTGAGTACGCTATTTACTATTTATGTGGGTGGTCAGGAGGCTATAGCCGGAAAAATAACTGCGGGCAATATAGCCGAATTTGTTTTGTACATCAACATGCTCACATGGCCCATTGCTTCTATTGGCTGGGTAAGTTCCTTGGTGCAAAGGGCCGAGGCTTCACAAAAAAGAATCAATGAATTTTTGAAATTAGAATCCGAAATTCAAAACCCTAGCACCGAGGCCTTTGATTTTAAAGGTAAAATTGAGTTTAAAAACGTTGATTTTATCTATCCTGATACAGGTATTCATGCCATTAAAAACCTGAGCTTTACCATGGAAGCAGGCAAAACCATTGCCATCATAGGCAAAACAGGCTCTGGCAAAAGCACTGTAGCGGCATTGGTGGCCCGCTTGTTTGATGTAAATACAGGCGAAATTTTGGTAGATGGGCAACCACTTCGCAAAATAAATCTCGATGATTACCGCGCGCAAATGGGCTTTGTACCTCAAGACAGCTTTTTGTTTTCAGACAGTTTGGAAAATAACATTTCCTTTGGCGTGAGCAATGCCACACACGAGGAGGTAGTAGAAGCGAGTGGAGCAGCCGATTTTCACAAAAATGTACTTGAATTTCCCGAACAATACCAAACCCGAGTAGGAGAACGTGGAATTACCCTTTCGGGTGGCCAAAAACAGCGCTTGTCTATAGCACGTGCTATCATTAAAAAGCCCAAACTTTTTGTATTTGACGATTGCTTATCGGCTGTAGATACCGAAACAGAAGAAAATATACTCAACAACCTGAAGCGCATATTAAAAAATTCGTCTGCAATTATCATTTCGCATAGGGTGAGCTCGGTAAAAAATGCAGATGAAATCATTGTGCTAGAAGAGGGTGCTGTATTGGAAAGAGGAACCCACCAAGATTTGCTCGATAAAAAAGGTTATTACCACCAATTGTATGAGCAACAGCTGGTACAAGAAATTGCTTAGTCGAACTTGAGGTCATAAACGGCCGCTATTTTTTCCAAAATCATGGCAGGATAATAATTTTGACTGTGTTCTTTTGCTTGCAGAGATTTTTGGGCCAGTAATTCAGGATTGTGCCACCAAGTGTGAATTTTATCGGCCAACTCATGGCTGTCATTACTTTGTAAAGCCCAAGCAGAGCTACCACCCGCCTCTACCAAGCAAGGCGAGGTTCCTACGATAGAGGATTTTCCTCTCAGCGCAGCTTCCATGATAGGCATACCGTAACCCTCCGCTTGCGATGGATAGACCAAAAACTCACAAGCGTCATACAAGGCTATTAAATCGTCCATTGCAGGCGAAAGATGCTGAAGCAAACCTTTATTTGAAAGGGCATTCCAACCTTGGGCAAAGGTTATAAAATACTTAGCATTTATCTTACCTACTACAATAAGCGGAATATCTTCATCGAGTATTTCTAAAGCTTCAATAATCAGATGCAAACCCTTGCGAGGTTCAATGGTGCCTACATATAATATGAATTTTTTGGGTAGATGCGCAGGTCTTATTGTACTAGGTTGATCATAAAACCCCGGGTGACATAGCGGTGGAATAATTGCAATTTTTGATGCATCTACCTGATAAACTTCCTGAATATCGCTGGCCGTTTGCTTGCTAATGGCTATAATCTTATCGGCCACTTGGCAGGCATATTGTGCCTTGCGCGAGTACAGCCAACGGTCGATGGGTTTGTACCATTGAGGATGTTTTTCAAAAATCAAATCGTGAATGCTTACTATTTTTTTTCCACTCCAATGTGCTATGCCATAAGGCAACTCAGCCGACAAACCGTGATAGTGGGTATAATCGCTGTTTTTGAGCCATTTTGTAATGCCAAAAGTCCGCCAATAAGAGGGAAATATCGATGCAAAAAAACCTTGAGGATGTATGATTTCTATGCGCTCCGATTGAAATTGATGCGCAAATCGACCCCCTTTTGGGGTAAAGAGACCCAACTTGGAAGCGTGGTTTTTCAGGAGCTTGATAAAATCGCGGCTATAATTTCCCAAACCCGTACCATTGTGAAACGCTCTTTTGGCATCAAAGGCTAATTTACTAAGCAAGTATTTGATTTTTAAGGTTTTGCAAAGCTACATCCATCTTTTTAAAAAACTTCAAGCGCTCTTTTTCACCTGATTGCGACAAGTGCGATGATCGGTTCATATGTGATTTAAAATAATCTTCCATGCGATGTACAAGAGCTATATCTCTGGTATTCATATAATTAAACCCAGCATAAGGCACAAAGAACATATTGAATTTAGGACTGCTACAGAGCAAATGATTATCCATAATCAATATTTCATTGTAATACAAATGAAATTTAAGCGATTGATTTTCAGAGTGATCATTACCCATTAAGCGGCAACCCGACTTTACTTGCTTTTGGATATACAAGTACATAGACTCTACCTCCTCTACTATTTCAAGCGCCAAATCCTTGTGTATCAAATCGGAGTCGTAATAATACTGTATTTGTCGCAGCAAACTCAGCGGTGTAGTTTCGTTCCATATTTCATGTACCTCCAATCGATTGTAGGCTTCCCACTGTTTTTGCAGCAGAGCCATGATATTCTCGGGCATTTCGTGCAGGTAAGTTTGGTCGAAGCCCACCGGTAGATTGTGTACCGAGCGCAACCATACATTTAATTTAAAGGCAGCTACCTTAGGGTATTTATATTGATAAAAAACAGGAATATCCTTGGCCGCATACACAAAAAAATATTCCTTTTGATGGTGGATGTATTCCAGAATATTGAGACTGTCTTGCAAGGCCGCTTCAAAAGTATTCAAATCCTTCACCACACTTTTTATTTGAAAAGGCACCACATCGCTTTGTAGGCCTACCTCAGCATCAAGCGGCACATTGAAATGCTTCGACAACTTTAGGGCTTCGTCGTAAGTAAGTGCGGTTTTTCCGCGCAACCTGCGGTAAAAACTATCGGAGCTAATGCAAAGTATATCAGCGCATTTATCTATAAATGACTCATCCTCAGGAGTGAGTTTTTGTAGTGTAGCCAAAAAATTTAACTGTGTATGCATTTGCAAATTTTAACCGAAAATAGAAAGAAAAGAGGATTTTTTGCAAAAAATGCAAATTATTTTGTAACTAAATTGCAAAAAATGCAAAAAAACAGACTCCATGTGATGATGTGTTGCAAAAAATGCAAAAAAACAGACCCTCACAAAAACCCATTGCGGTAATCAATTTTCGAGACCTTCGGAATGCCTCTACGTTTGCAGTGTCAAACAAAAACACAGACACAAAAATGAAAAGAATCATCATCACACTAGCCACTGTAGCCAGCGCTTTATTTTGCCAGGCTCAAGAAATCCCTGTAATCGAAGACCGCAAAACTCCCATCATCAAACCTTTAAGGCTCAACGGCTTTAGAGTAGGCATCACCGCCTTGGATGGCTCAAAAGTAGACGCCACCCAACTAGGTAAAGGCGAAGATTTTAAGATGCCCGATATGGTTTCGCAATTCGGTTGGCATATAGAGTACCTATACATGACCACCCCCGACGGTTACGCAGGCGTGTTGGAAATCATACCCTTGATTGGGGGTTGGGAGCAAAACATCATCATACCCAGCTTGAATGTACTTATGGGAATTAGAGCGCCAGGAGGCTTTGAATTGGGAGCAGGCCCCAGCTACTCACTATCGGGAGCAGGCTTTGTTGTAGCCGCAGGTATCAACATCAAGCTGGGTTATCTCAACATACCCATCAATTTTGCCTATACCTTTAGTGGCGACAACAGCCGATTCACAACCCTAGCAGGATTCAACTCCAGGTCACGAGAGTATTAATGCTCCTTTATCCATCATGAGCAGCTTGAGGCAGGGGTTGATTAAAAATCAACTCTTGCCAAAAAGCAAACCTAAAAAATTTAACGTAGTTAGTTAGGTTAGGGTTGTAAAACCGCTTCGACGCTTCATGCACGAAGCGGTTTTTTTTAAATATTCTGACTTAATTTGCAAAAGAGAAAGAAACCTTTTTAAAATCATAAATATCATGAAAACCTCATTTTTAACCCTCATAGCTGCACTACTAATGCTAGCC
>CAYZUZ010000048.1:0-8098 GCA_964481795.1 uncultured Cryomorphaceae bacterium | reverse complement strand
CAATCAATCTATCATACCTTGAAAAATCGGTGGTGGTAGAATAGTGGAATGCATATTGAAAGTCCCAGTGATTATCGGGTTTATATCTTATTTTTTGCATCAGGTTGTGCTGGGTATAGCCACTGGGTTTTTGTCTTCTAGGGTTGGGATTGGCCAATTGTACGTCAGCACTATCTATATTTTCCACCGTCCAATTGCGCAAATATTCCTCCGGACCATTGCGACCCATTATCATATCGCCAAAATCGCTCCAAGTATAACTGGTGAGGAATGCCCATTTTCGCAAGCCTAAATTCACATGAAAATGCCTAGTAACTTCCTGATTGGCTGATGAATATCGTATGGCCATGTCAGCTGATGTGTACATGCTGTCTCTTGTGCCTAATTTGGGTGTTAATGTACTAAAACTCATTACACCGCCTATGGCATCGCTGCCGTATATCACAGATCCCGGACCAAATAGCACTTCTACGTTTTCCATAGCAAAGGGATCGAGCGATATAACATTGTGTAAATTGCCTGAGCGGAATATTGCGGTGTTCATCCTTACACCATCTACCGAGTAGAGCAATCTATTGGCCGAGAATCCCCTAATCATGGGACTGCCACCCCCTTGTTGACTTTTTTGTATAAACACTTCGCCTGTGTGGCCCAGCATATCAGCAGCTGTTTGAGGCTGGTAAATTCCTATTTTTTTGGCATCTAATGAGGTGATTTTAAAAGGAACTTCTCTATTTGATTGCTGCCACCTCGTAGCTGAAATCACAACTTCATCCATTTTAAATGGGCTGGGCTTGAGGGTTAATGAAAAACTCAGCAAAGAAAGCTCCTCGTACGAGAGCAGCTCTGTGCTATGCCCTACGTGTCTTATCTCAATTGCTTCTGAGCCTTTAAATTCGTTGATACGCGCCTGCCCTTTGGCATTGGTAATTGCCATAGCTCGGGGCTTTTTACTCATCAACGTGACCCCCTCTGCGGGCTGCATGAGTTCGTTGTAGATGGTGATTATTTGTGCGTGGGAGCTAGCTACAGTGGAAAAAAAAACAAAAGCAGATAAAAGAAATCGTTTGAAAAAATCCAGCATAAATCTCAAGTAGTTGTAATTCAATTTTTTATATGAATGATGTAAAAAATAAAAGTTGTCCAAATGCCGCAAATAATAAGCCAAAAATCTTTTAATTATTTTATCATACAATGAAGCATTTTTAAGCGCCAATTGCAAACATTGCGCTGCCCACCTTAGCTTTGTGGCATGTCGCTATCAGTACAAAACGTAAGTAAAATTTATCAAGAGCAACGCGCTCTCGATGATGTAAGCTTTGAAATAAAAGCAGGTGAAATTGTGGGTTTTCTTGGGCCTAATGGTGCAGGTAAAAGTACAATGATGAAAATCCTTACCTGTTATATTCCACCCACGCGGGGCACAGCTCATGTATGCGGATTTGATGTAATGGAAAATCCGCTCGAAGTTCGCAAGCGCGTAGGCTATTTGCCCGAGCACAATCCTTTGTATTTGGAGATGTATGTGCGCGAGTTTTTGCATTTTATGGCGGGTATTCATAAGGTAGATAAAAAACGAGTAGATGAAATGATAGATCTTACGGGCTTAAAGCCTGAAAGTCACAAGAAAATCCATCAGCTTTCCAAAGGCTACCGTCAGCGTGTAGGCTTGGCCCATGCACTTATTCACCGTCCGGAGGTCATGATACTCGATGAACCTACTACAGGCCTGGATCCCAACCAAATAGTTGAAATACGCAGTCTAATCAAAAGCATAGGCAAAGACCGTACGGTTATGCTTTCTACCCACATCATGCAAGAGGTTGAGTTGCTTTGCGATAGGGTCATCATCATCAACAAAGGGAAAATAGTGGCCGATCAGCCCGTAGAAGAGCTTAAAAACGTAAGCGGTCGCAAGGTGCTATTGGTAGAATTTGATCGAGAGGTAAATCAAAATCATTTGAGAAAAATACCAGGCATATTACAAGCTACCCAGCAAGGCAAGCAATGGCGCCTCGAATCTAAACCCAGCAGCGATGTTCGCAAGGAGGTTTTTCAATTTGCTGTAAATCAAGGCATCACCATACTTGAATCGAAAATTGAAGCAAACAAACTCGAAGATGTATTCCGCAACCTAACCCAAAAGAAATAATGAAAGAAAGTTTTAAAAAATTACAAGAAATAAAAGAGGAAGCCCTGCTAGGCGGTGGCAAAGACCGCATAGAGGCCCAACATGCTAAAGGAAAATTTACCGCCCGCGAGCGTATTCAGTTTTTATTAGACCCAGGGTCATTCCAAGAAATGGGCATGTTGGTAAAGCACCGAAGTAAAAATTTTGGTCTGGATAAACAAGTGTTTTATGGCGATGGAGTGGTTACTGGCTACGGCACTGTAAATGGCCGTTTGGTGTATGTATTTGCACAAGATTTCACCGTTTTGGGAGGCTCATTAGCCGAGGCACATGCCGAAAAAATTTGCAAGGTGATGGACCTAGCCATGAATATGGGTGCCCCAGTCATTGGCCTCAACGACTCAGGTGGAGCACGCATACAAGAGGGCGTGGTATCATTAGGTGGCTATGCCGATATTTTTTATAAAAATACCCGAGCCAGTGGTGTAATTCCTCAAATATCGGCCATCATGGGGCCTTGTGCTGGGGGTGCCGTGTATTCACCTGCACTTACAGATTTCATCATGATGGTAGAGGGTAGTTCGTACATGTTTGTAACAGGCCCCAATGTAGTAAAAACCGTTACCCACGAGGAGGTAAGCTCCGAAGATTTGGGCGGAGCCTCCGTTCACGGCTCCAAAAGTGGTGTTTCGCACTTCAGCTATCCACACGAAATAGCCTGTATCGAGGGCATCAAAAAACTTTTGAGTTATTTGCCCCAAAACTGTGAAGACCCAGTGCCGGCTTTGCCCTATCAGGCCAGTAATGAAATTCGAACCGAGCTCAATGATTTGGTGCCCGACAATCCCAATCAACCCTACGACATGCGAGAGGTAGTGGCAGGCATCGTAGATCAAGATTCGTTTTTTGAAGTGCATAAAGATTTTGCAGAAAATATACTTGTGGGTTTTGCGCGCCTTGCAGGCAAGGTTATCGGAATTATTGGCAATCAACCCGCATTTTTAGCCGGAGTACTCGATATCAAGGCTTCACAAAAAGGAGCCCGCTTTGTGCGCTTTTGCGATAGCTTCAATATTCCTCTACTCGTGTTGGAAGATGTCCCCGGTTTCTTACCCGGTACCGACCAAGAATGGAACGCCATCATCACCAATGGCGCCAAATTGCTCTATGCATTTAGCGAAGCTACCGTGCCCCGCATTACCGTAATTACCCGCAAAGCCTATGGTGGCGCCTACGATGTAATGAACTCCAAACATATAGGTGCCGACCTCAACTACGCTTGGCCTACAGCCGAAATAGCGGTAATGGGAGCCAAAGGCGCAGCAGAAATCATATTCAAAAAAGAAATACAAGCAGCTGAGGATAAGGTGGCTAAGCACAAAGAAATGGAAGAGGAATACGCGCGCATGTTTGCCAACCCTTACCGAGCCGCAGCTCGCGGATTTGTTGATGATGTTATTCTGCCCGAAAATACCCGTCAAATACTCATCAACGCCTATAAAATGTTAGAAACCAAAGCCGTAAAGCTTCCGAAAAAGAAACACGGAAACATACCTCTGTAGTCAGCATCTAATTTTATTTTGAAGTTTTTTTTGGCCGCCCGGGCGCGCTTTTCGCTGCTATCTTTTCTTTTTTTTCTAAAAAAAAAAAGAAAAGGATATCCGCTGCAATCGCTGGCGGGGAAATTATTAATTATCAATTATCAATTATTAATTATTAATTATCAATTATCAATTATCAATTATCAATTATCAATTATCAATGAACTACCCAACTATCCCCCCTAAACCCAATCAATACTATAAGTAAAATGGTTCCCCAAATAACTCGTTACTCAGTACTCAGTACTCAGTACTCGGCACTCAGTACTCAGTACTGCAATTAGTCATTCAGCTTAAGCACAGCCAAAAAGGCTTGTTGAGGAATTTCTACATTACCAACCTGGCGCATGCGTTTTTTACCCTCTTTTTGTTTTTCTAATAACTTCCGCTTACGACTTATATCGCCACCGTAGCATTTGGCCGTTACATCCTTGCGCATGGCACTTAGGGTTTCGCGGGCTATGATTTTGGCGCCTATAGCCGCCTGTATGGCTATTACGAATTGTTGTTTGGGTATAAGCTCTTTTAGTTTTTCACAAATTTTTCTACCTATTTCATAGGCATTAGAGCGGTGTACCAAGGCAGAAAGTGCATCTACTGGGTCGCCATTGAGCATGATATCCACCTTCACCAAATCAGATTCTTTGTATCCGATGGGGTGATAGTCAAATGAAGCATAGCCCCGGCTGATAGATTTGAGGCGGTCATAAAAGTCAAAAACAATTTCAGCCAATGGCATATCAAAGCTCAATTCTACCCTATCAGCGGTAAGATATACCTGATTCTTCAAAATACCTCGTTTATCTATACATAGTTTCATAATTGAGCCTACATAATCACTTTTGGTAATGATTTGGGCGTGTATATAAGGTTCTTCTATATGGTCTAATCGAGTAGGGTCTGGGAAGTCAGTAGGGTTGTTTACAGGAGTAGGCTCTTCAGGATTTTTTACCATGTAAGCTTTGTAGCCTACGTTGGGCACAGTAGTGATTACCGTCATTTTAAATTCGCGTTCTAGGCGTTCCTGTATGATTTCCATGTGCAGCATACCTAAAAATCCGCATCGAAATCCGAAGCCTAAGGCAGCCGATGATTCTGGCTCAAAGGTGAGCGAAGCATCGTTGAGCTGTAATTTTTCGAGTGAGGCTCTCAGTTCTTCAAATTCTTCAGTTTCTACCGGATAAATACCGGCAAAAACCATAGGTTTTACATCTTCGAATCCATCTATGGCTTTGGTGGCAGGGTTTTCAACTGTGGTAATGGTATCGCCCACCTTTACCTCGCGCGCTTCTTTGATTCCAGAAATGATATAACCTACATCGCCAGTACCTATTTCCAATTTGGGCTCTTGTTTTAGTTTGAGTGCGCCTATTTCATCGGCATGATAGGTGCTTCCCGTAGCCATAAATTTTACCTTTTGCCCTTTTTTTATGCTTCCATTTACAATTTTAAAATAGGCTTCTATACCACGGAAGGAGTTGTACACCGAGTCAAATATGAGCGCTTGCAAAGGAGCATTGGGGTCGCCTTGGGGCGCAGGTATGCGCTTTACAACTTCCTCCAATATTTGAGGTACGCCTTCACCTGTTTTGCCACTTGCCGCAAGTATATCTTCATAGTCACAGCCTAGCAGATCCACTATTTGGTCTTTTACTTCATCAGGATTGGCACCGGGTAAATCTATTTTATTAAGTACGGGTATTATTTCTAAATCGTGCTCTAATGCCAAATACAAATTGGAGATGGTTTGTGCTTGTATGCCTTGCGAAGCATCTACTATCAACAATGCGCCCTCGCAAGCAGCTATAGATCGCGATACCTCGTAGCTAAAATCTACGTGGCCTGGTGTATCAATTAAGTTGAGAATGTAATCTTCGCCATTGAACTTGTAATTCATCTGTATAGCATGGCTCTTAATGGTAATTCCGCGTTCGCGTTCTAGGTCCATATTGTCGAGCAATTGATCCATTTTCTCTCTCACAGTAACGGTTTGCGTTACATCCAACAGCCTGTCGGCCAATGTGCTCTTGCCATGGTCTATGTGGGCAATGATGCAAAAATTTCTGATGTGCTTCATTCTAATGATTTCTCTTTCTATACATTTATAGCAAGGACTACCTTGCCTTTTAAAAAACGCAAAAGTACGCTAATTGATTACTGTAATGATAGGTATTTGTTTTTGATAAATCTCTTGTATTGAATGCTTTAATGCATGTATCATTCAAAGTGCTGATTTTGTAAGAAATACAAGGTACAACACTTTTTGTTTCACTGCGTTTTTAGGCATATTTGAAAGCTCATACACTCGTTTTTTGGTAAATACATGGGTTTATTAGGCAATCTATCCTAATTAAATCGATGTTTTTTAGCCATGAAGCATGTGTTTGCCTCACTAAAAGGCTTGGTTTACTCAAATTTTATCACCGATGGATAAATAAGCTCAACACAATATTAACAAAAAGTTGGTTTGCTATTGATTTTTTGTTTTCTTTGTAGCTAATTAATCATGTAAGTTATGAAAGTTAAAAAATTACTTTGTTTTATTCTAATTGTATTTACTGGATTCTCATTTTTTGACTCCAGTGCCACCCATATAGCTGGAGGCGAAATACAATATAGGTATATAGGTGATAGTACCAATGTTCCAAGGCAATATTTAGTCATTGTAAAAATTTATCGCATTACCAATGCTCCGGCTCCTTTTCCCAATGCATCATTGAATATTTGTGTTACCTCCTCTTGTTTTCCCAATGCCAATCTTACAGTTACCAAGCTTACTGCTGCCCAGCTGGGTTTGCCACCTGTAGGCCCAAATGGTGGCTACCAAGTGCCCAACCAAAGTGAATGCACGGGCACTGCACCAGGCTCTGGTTTCGTTCCAATAGAAGCTTATCATTTTCAAGGAGTTTACCAATTACCTTCTAACTGTTCTGATGTTAAATTTTCGCATACAGCAGTATGTTGCAGAAATGCCAATCAAAATTTAGTGAATGCAGGCAGCCGACTCATGCACTTAGAGGCTAGGCTCAATAGTTTATTAGGCAATAATACATCGCCACAGTTCATTACACCAGCAGCAAAATCATTTTGTACCAATAGCAGCTTTACCTGGTCGCAAGCTTCTTTTGAACCCGACAATGATTCAGTAAATTATAAATTTGGATGGCCACAAGATGGGCCTAACTGTGGTCCAGGTGTAAACATACCTTTCCAACCTCCTTTTTCTACAATAACTCCTTTTCCTATTGCACCGGGCACACAAATCAATATTTCTCAAACAGGAACCTTCAGTTTTACTACAGGATCTCAACAAGGTCTATTTAACTTGAGAGTAGATGTAGAAGAATATCGTTACGACAGTATTTTTCTACAATGGATGCTCGTAGGAACCTCTATGCGTGATATGCAGGTAAATTTCACCAATTCATGCTTGCCTCAAGTACAAAATGGCCCAAAAATCAATACCAATTTGCCCGGCTTCACTCCTAGTAATGAACCTACTGATAAATCAGGACCTGCGGGTACTCTCATGGACTATTTTGGATACACCATGTCAAACGACTCCATACCTGATGTAAACTCACCTACATTTTGGTCGAAGAATGTACCTATAGTAGACTATAATTGCTTTGATACCATAGTTACCCTTAAATTTGATGTAGGTGTACAGTGCGCTACTTTATCGCCCAATGGTTCTGAATTCAGAATTGTAGGGCCTGATACCATACTGAGACCTGTGGTAAGCATTGTAGACAATTGTGGAGCTACTGGCGAATCCAATGAAATTCAATTGAAACTCTTCAAGCCACTTACCATCAATGGCGACTATATCTTATACATCAAAGAAGGCGATGATGGCAATACTTTTCTCAATGCATGTGGTTTCCCCATTCCAGAGTTTTATACCATGATTTTAAGGGTTAGCAATTGCCCCAATCCTGTGTACGATATTGAAAATGTATCTGTGAATCAAAACACCACACCCTTCTTGGAGTGGGTGTACGACCCCGCAACGGTAAATACCAATTTTATCGATGGCTGGAAAATCTTTAGATCCGAAGACAATTTTAATTTCAATGAGATTGGTTTTTCACCGGGTATAAATACCGTTTATTACGATTATGAAAAAAATGAAATTGATGTAAACGAAAGACCTTTTCAATACAAAATCCAATTGGTAATGGCTGAGACTTTCTATGGTACGAGATCTATTACTTCTATACACCTTGATAGCTTTCCTGGTGCTAATGAGGTTGAAATCAACTTGATATGGAATCAATATGATGGTTGGAATAATAGGGAGTATAAAATTTATGTAGGAGAATACGATGCAATAAACGATACCATGATTTTTGACGAATTGCTC
>CAYZUZ010000047.1:0-8108 GCA_964481795.1 uncultured Cryomorphaceae bacterium | reverse complement strand
TACCAGAAAAAAGACTCAGCATGAGCCTTTTGGCAAAAAATATGGGTGTTCAATTCAATCCTTATGAAAGTGAGCGCGGGCAGCTGCCATTCGATTTACAAATAGCTGTAAGCAATAGATTTGAACACGTTCCGCTGCGATGGCATATCACTGTAGACCAGCTACATAGGCCAGATGTAAGCTTCATAAATCCAGCCAATGCCACCCGCGACCCGGCTACCAACAACATCATACAAGAAGACATTAGCCTGACTAATAAGGTACTGCGACACTTTAGTTTTGGTGGAGAGTTGGCGCCCACCAAAGGCTTCAATATAGCTATAGGCTACAACTACCGAACCATGCAAGAAATGAAAATGAATACACGAAGAAGTTCTGCGGGAATTTCTTTTGGAGTGGGATTGAAAGTGAATAGGTTTATGGTGCAATATGCTAGAAGTACTTTGCATGTGTCAGGCAGCACCAATATGATTTCCATAACAACCCGATTTGCTGATTTTAAAAAGAAGGAAAAAAAAGAAGATGAAAATAAAATAAACTAACCTTTAATACATTCAATCTGTGAATATTCAAATTAAATCAAGTAGTATTTATTCGATAGCTGCCTTTTTGCTGATTTTGATGTTGAGCTATTCCAACTCCTTATTGGCACAAGAAAAATGGTCTTTGAATTCCATTTACCTCAATTCAGGCGTTTTATCAGCCATGAGAACACCTTCAAGCGCTGAAGATTTCAAGCTACTCTCACCCAATGCTGCTTTTTTTAGTGAAAATAGCAATGACTTTTCAAGCTTTCCTTACGATAGTTATTTCGGATTTGACAACCTACAAAATTATTGGGTAGGATTTGAAAAATCATTGGGCAGTAAGCAATTGAAACAGGAAATTCGCATAGGCTTTACAATGGGAAGTATGAGTTTATTGGGTAGGACGTACACCAACCGCACTACTACAACTATAGACACCTTGATATCTGCGGGATCAGGAACCAAATCACCGGTAGATTCCATACATTCCCGCCAATTCATTTTCAATTATTCTATAAACACTTTGATGTTGGATGTGAGCTACTTGGTAAAAGGTCGCAGATTTGGTAGATGGTCATTTTATGCTGGAGCAGGATTGGGTTTAGGATTTAATTATAACACTACTACCTCAGCTACTTACAATGAATACAGCACCTTACGTGTGCGATTGCCTGAAATGGATAACACGAGCTTTGGAAGGAATACCTATGAGCGCAGATACCAAGAAAGTGAATACGATCAAGAACAATTTGCTAATCAAAACTCTATGGCCGCGCGGTTTTATATACCCTTGGGTGTTTCATTACAATTAGGAAAGAAGAACAATTTTTGGAAGCACATAGCGCTATTTGCAGAATCTGCACCTGGCCTATTTATAACCTCACAATCTGAGTTGAATAAAAGCTTTTTGGAACCGCATACCTACAGCAGCTTGGGTTTAAGGATTGATATCAACCCTTAGTTTTCATTAAATTTTAATATAAGAAAGGCTGCCTTTTGAGCAGCCTTTCTTATTTGTATTCAATATATTAGATAAAATTCTTGCTCACTTTGGCATTCTTTGGCCCTTCGCTGTAGTCGTAAAAGCCTTCACCTGATTTGATGCCGAGTTTACCGGCCAAAACCATATTGGTAAGCAAGGCACTTGGAGCATACTTGGGATTGCCAAAGCCCTTATAAAGCACCTCCAGGATGCTGTGGCAAATATCCAAGCCAATAAAATCGGCCAACTGTAAAGGCCCCATAGGATGAGCCATGCCCAGCCTCATGATACTATCTATTTCTGAAACTCCTGCTACACCCTCGTGCAGAGAGCAGATAGCCTCATTAATCATAGGCATTAAGATTCTGTTGGATACAAAACCAGGATAGTCGTTGCAAGCCACCGGTATTTTACCCAAAGTTTTTGACATTTCTACGATTGTGTGGGTCACTTCTTTTGAAGTAGAATATCCATTAATAATTTCTACCAACTTCATGATAGGCACCGGATTCATAAAGTGCATACCAATTACTTTATCCGGACGCTGAGTGGCAGCAGCTATCTTGGTGATAGAAATAGACGAAGTATTGCTAGCCAAAATACAGTGTGCAGGAGTTACTTGATCCAATTCCCTAAAAATATTGAGCTTAATGTCAACATTTTCAGAAGCTGCCTCTACCACTAAGTCGGCTTGGGCTACACCTTCTTTTATGGAGGTAAAAGTAGAAATATTCTTAATTGTAGCCTCTTGAGTAGCTGCATCAATACTGCCCTTCTCAAGCATCCTACTCAAATTTTTTGTAATGGTAGCCAAGCCTTTATCCAGACTTTCTTGCTTCAAATCGATTAGGCTTACCGAAAAGCCATTTTGCGCAAAAACATGGGCTATGCCATTGCCCATAGTACCTGCGCCAATTACGCTGATGTTTTTCATATTGTATAGTGTTAAAATAATCCCGTCAGGGCACGAAAATACAATAAGCAGCCCCTTAGCACCATTGTTTATAGTAAAAAATTTCGGTGAGGAAATTATTCACAATACCTTTACCATATAAAAAAGTGAACGACAATAGCCATGAGTAAATTAACCTTTTTTAAAACTCAAAAACCCAGAGGATTTGATTTTCAGCCTAGATACTACAGCGAAAGTAAAGAACGCATAGAGGAGCTTAGGAAACAATATGGCCAAGAACGTAAAAACGAACTTGACCAAGAGCAATTGCGTGTTAATATTCGTCAGAATTGGAGTCGAATGCGCAAAACCAGCACCAAGACCTCTAATTCATCGCCCAGATTCATGATATTTATTGTCATTGCTGCTATTTTGGGCACAGCGGCTTATTTGTTTTTGAAATAAAAACTGCCAAGCTGACAGATTAAAGCACTTGGCACTGAATTGGTACAAAAGCAGCAAAAATTAATCAAGTACCATGACAAATACAGGAAAAATCAACGTAACAGCTGACAACATTTTCCCTATCATCAAAAAATTCCTATACTCAGACCATGAGATATTTCTTAGGGAATTGATTTCTAACGCGGTAGATGCTACTACCAAACTCAAAACTCTATCCTCTATAGGTGAACACTCAGGCGAATTGGGCGACCTCACCATCGAAATCAAAATAGACAAAGAGGCCAATACCTTGAGCATCATCGACAAAGGAATTGGAATGACAGAAGATGAAATCAATAAATACATCAATGAGGTAGCCTTTTCAGGTGCCGAAGAGTTTGTTCAAAAATACAAAGACAAAACAGGTGAAACTGGCATCATAGGACATTTTGGCTTGGGTTTTTACTCAGCATTTATGGTGGCTCAAAAGGTTGAAATATTTACCCGCTCTTTTAAAGCTGCGGATGGCGAACTGGGCGTTCATTGGTCATGTACCGGAAGCCCCGAATTTGAAATAGAAGCCTACGACAAAAAAGAGCGTGGAACTGAGATACGCCTGCATCTAGCTGAAGATAGTAAAGAATTTTTGGAAGATTTCAGAATCAGTGAATTGCTTACTAAGTATGGTAAATTTTTACCAGTGCCTATACAATTTGGCACCAAAGAAGAAACTACAAAAGAAGGCGATAAGGAAGAAAAAATCACTGTACCCAATATCATCAACAACCCAAGTCCGGCTTGGATAAAACAACCTTCAGAACTCACCGATGAAGATTATAAAAAATTCTATCGCGAACTTTACCCTTACACCTTTGAGGAGCCTCTATTTCATATACATTTAAATGTAGATTATCCATTTAATCTTACAGGTATTTTATACTTCCCTCGTATCAAACCTCAAATGGAAGTGAAACAAAATAAAATACAACTATATCAAAATCAGGTATTTGTAACAGAAGCTTTGGAAGGCATTGTGCCTGATTTCTTGATGCTGCTACATGGCGTTATTGATTCGAGAGACATACCCTTGAATGTGTCGCGCTCCTACCTACAGGCCGATGGCAATGTGAAAAAAATAAGCAGCCATATCACCAAAAAAGTTGCCGATAAATTGGAGGAAATGTTCAAAAACAACCGCAAAGATTTTGAAGAAAAATGGAATGATGTGAAAATTTTCATTGAATACGGCATGCTTTCCGAAGAAAAATTCTTTGAGCGCGCAAAAAAATTCAATCTTTACCCCACGGTTGATGGAGCTTTTTATACCTTGGAGGAAATTAAAGAAAAAGTAAAAGATCATCAGACCGATAAAGATGGAAACCTTGTTTTACTCTACACATCCGACAAAGAACAGCAGTACACATACATACGCAAGGCCAAAGAATTAGGCTATGAAATACTGCACCTCGATAGCCCACTTACGGGTCATAGTGTTCAAAAGATTGAATATGGTGGCGAAAAAATCAAATTTGCACGCATTGATAGCGATACCTTAGATAAATTGATACCTAAGGCCGACGATACCAAAATCTCTACTTTGGAAACTGCACAAAAAGAAGAACTTAAGAAAATAGTAGAGGAAAGCATAGAAAAAGAAAAGTACACCTTAGCGGTTGAAGATTTATCAGTAACGGATGAAGCTTTTGTCATTACTCAACCAGAGTTTATGCGCAGAATGAAAGAAATGAGCGCTACAGGCGGAGGCGGTGGATTTATGGGAATGGGTAATTTTCCTGATAGCTACAACTTGACCATTAACGGAAACAATCCACTAAGCCTCAAAATTTTGGAAGAAAGCGATACAGAACGCAGGTCAAATTTAATCAAGCATGCTCTTGATTTAGCATTGATCAGTCAAAACCTACTAAAAGGAGAAGCCTTGGATCATTTTATTAAGCGCAGCTATGCAATGATGAATTAATTGACAATAAATACCCAAAATAAAAGCCCTGAAATTTCAGGGCTTTTTCATTTTAAATAAGTAAGCTATTGCTTATCAAACAATTTCAGCAACCACAAAAGTGCTTCCTCCTATAAAAATCACGTCTTCTGATTGGGCTTTGGCTTTGGCTGCCTCCAATGCCTTGGCTACACTCGGATATCCTTTGCCCTGAAATCCAATGCTTTGAGCCCACTCTTTTAAATCGGGCAAAGGCAAGGCTCTGGGAATGTTGGGCGCACAAAAATAGTAGGTTGCATATTTTGGCATTAAGGCTTCTATTTCAGATAAATCTTTATCGGCCAAGGTGCCCCAAACGATATGTAAATGATTGGCAGGCAACAAATTCAATTGCTCAAAAACATAGGTTAAGCCTGCTACATTATGGGCTGTATCGGCAATAATCAAGGGTTGTTTTTGAAGGACTTGCCATCTGCCCATAAGGCCTGTAATTTGAGCTGTGTCTGTGAAAGCAATTTTTAAAAATTCAGGGGTAAAGCCATACTTTTCAGGCAATTGCAATAGTAAAGCTGTAGCACCTTTTATGTTTTTTGATTGATAATTACCTTTTAAATCTACTTCCGCTTCAAAATCATGCAAATAAGCATCAGCAAATAGTATAGGTGCCTGATTTTCTGCTGCCTTATCTATAAACACCTGCCTTACCTCCTGCTGTGTTTCACTGATTACCACTGGAGTGTTATACTTGATGATACCCGCCTTTTCGCCAGCAATTTTCACCAAGGTATCGCCCAAAAACTGCTTGTGGTCCCAACTGATATTGGTAATCAAACAGGCCAAAGGCTTTATGATATTTGTAGAATCCAATCGACCTCCCATGCCCACCTCTATTACGGCAATATCAACATTTTGCTGTGCAAAGTATTCAAAAGCCATAATCACAGTAAGTTCAAAAAAACTGGGCTGAACAGCTAGGTTCATTTCTCTAAAACGCGTTACAAAATATATTACAAAATCTTCCGAAACACATTGTCCATCAATCTTTATACGTTCCCTAAAATCCTTTAAATGAGGACTTGTATATAGCCCTGTTTTTAAACCTTTTTTCATACAAGCTGCCGCACTCATATGGCTGCATGAGCCTTTGCCATTGGTGCCTGCTATGTGAATAGACTTGAACTTTTCCTGTGGATTGCCAAAGGCTTCTGCCAGTGCCCAAGTGGTATCTAAACCAGGTTTATAGGCGGCACTACCTTGTCTTTGAAACACAGGAAGCTGGCCAAAAAGCCAGCTCACTGTTTCTTTATAACTCATTTTCATCTACTTAACCTCAGAAATAAGATCGGCTAATTTGCCATAATCAGGTGAAATGATGATTTCCGTTCTGCGGTTTTGGGCTTTACCTTCTGGTGTATCATTGCTTGCTATAGGCACATACTCGCTGCGACCCGCTGCTGTGATGCGCTGAGGATTGACACTCGGATTACTCGTAAGTGCTTTTACAATAGCAGTAGCACGCATTACAGATAAATCCCAATTGTCGCGCACTTCACTTCTTCCTCTAAAAGCATCTGCATCCGTATGACCCTCTACCATTACCGATAAATCAGGATTATCTGCCAATACTTTAGCTAATTGTTGAAGTGCGGGCTGGGCTTTATTCTCGATGGCCCAACTGGCAGATGGAAAAAGCAGTGCATTCTCCAAGGTTACGTAAATTTTGCCATTGCGATTGGCTATAGACAAGCCTTTGCCCTCAAATGTGAGTAAGGCATCCGACACTTTTTCTAAAATACCGGTCAATATGCTGTCTTTGCGATTCAATGCCGACTCCAGCTCTGCCACACGTCCTTCGCGCTCTTTGAGAGCTGAGGCCAATTTGTCAAATCGCTCTCTATCAGCATTCAACGAATCTTCTTTTACTTGTAAATCGAGCTGAGCAGCCTCCAAGCGTTGCATAAGTCTTCTATTCTCAGCCGTACTACTAGTCATAAGCGACTTATTGTTTTCCAACAAAAATTCGTAAGATCTATTGAGCTCTTCTATGGTTTTAACCTGATTTTGAATGGTTTGGTATTGCGCCATGGAATCTTCTTCAATTTTTGCTAAGTGAGCCGCATTGCGTTTTAATTCATCGCTCAGTACTTTGTAATCGGCTTCTAAATCGCTGTGCTTTTGGTTGAGAGCTCGAAACTCTTTGTCTAAATTATTATAACTATCTACTACACCTTTGTGCAATTTTGAACTTACGCAGGAGCTCATCAAAATCAAGACGGAGCCTAATATCGTTAATTTTTTCATGATTAAATTTTATTTTAATTCTTGTAAAAATACACCTATGCACATCAAATTAATCCCTATGTTTAGAAAGTTAACAAAATCATGATGTTAATTATTTCACGGTTCACCCGTTTATAAAAAAACATTTTTTCAAAAAAGCAAATAGGTAAGCGCTCATTAGGTTTATCTTTATCTACTCGAACAAATAGGGCTTATCTTTTCTTTTACTTTTAAAACAAATTTCAAATGGATACTCTAAATACATTGGAAACAGACCACAAATTAGCTGTATTTCAGCTACAGAAAAATTATTTTTACGAGGGTCATACATTGTCGTATGAATCTAGAAAAGAGGCACTTACAATATTAAAAAAAGGCATTAAAAGCTACGAAGATAAACTTTTAAAAGCTTTGGCGCAGGATATGGGTAAAAATCCTTTTGAGGCTTTTGCTGCCGAGGTAGGAATACTTTATGAAGAGATAGACCTGCATCTCAAAAAGCTAAAAACATGGATGAAACCCAAGCGTGTGGGCATCAATCAGTTGGTTCATTTTTACAGCAAAGGCTCTATTCAAAGTCAGCCTTTTGGCACTTGTTTAATCATTGCACCTTGGAATTATCCTGTTCAATTGAGTATTTCTCCACTCATTGGAGCTATTTCAGCGGGTAATACGGCTATTCTAAAGCCCTCAGAATACACGCCTCATGTGGCGCAAACAATTCATGAAATGATCCATGAAATATTTCCCGAGCACTTGGTAAAAGTATATTTGGGTGGTCCTGAGGTTTCGCAAGAACTTTTGGAGTTTCATTGGGATAAGATTTTCTTTACAGGAAGTCCACGTGTTGGAAGTCTGATTATGAAAAAAGCTGCTGAAAAACTGATACCCATAACCTTGGAGTTGGGTGGCAAAAGTCCTTGTGTGGTAAGCGATAAAGCTCATATTGAAGTAGCAGCACGCAGAATTATTTGGGGTAAAATGCTCAATGCCGGACAAACTTGTATAGCCCCAGACCACGTG
>CAYZUZ010000046.1:0-8138 GCA_964481795.1 uncultured Cryomorphaceae bacterium | reverse complement strand
TTGATAACCCCTAATTGTTTCACTTTAAATACTGTTGATCTATGAAAAATACTTTTAAAATTTTAGCCATTTCTCTATTAGGAGGCTTTATGAGTTTGTTTATTTACAAAACTTTCTTCGAAAAACCAGAGGTTAGAATCATCAAAGAGGAAGGTAGTCCTTATATACAACTAGCCTCCAGAGCAGCACCAGGCGAGGCCGATTTTGTGAAGGCAGCCGAGAGTAGCTTGAATACCGTAGTCCACGTAAAAACATCGGCCACGGTGCGCAGAGGTCTCAATCCTTTTGAAGAATTGTTTTTTGGCAGAGGAATGCAAGCCCCACCGCAAATAGCCAGAGGTTCGGGTTCTGGCGTTATCATCTCAAATGATGGTTATATAGTAACCAACAACCATGTGATAGCCAATGCAGAAGATATTCAAGTAGTATTGTTTGACAACAGAGAGCTTTCGGCCAAAGTAATAGGCACCGACCCCACTACCGATATTGCCTTGTTAAAAATAGAAACAGACGATTTGCAATCTGCAATTTTTGCCAATTCAGACGAAATTAAGGTAGGCGAATGGGTTTTAGCTGTAGGGAATCCCTTTAATCTTACCAATACCGTTACGGCAGGTATAGTAAGTGCCAAAGGTCGTAGCATCAATATCTTAAGTTCTACAGATCGCACAGCCATTGAGGCATTTATACAAACGGACGCAGCTGTTAACCCGGGTAATTCGGGTGGTGCCTTGGTCAATACGAGGGGTGAATTGGTGGGTATCAATACAGCCATTTCATCTAGAACGGGAAGTTTCGAGGGCTATTCATTTGCTGTGCCTAGCAATATTGTGCGCAAGGTGGTTGAGGATTTGATGCAGTTTGGCACCGTACAACGCGCGTTTATAGGTGTTAATATTACTGATTTAACTCCGGCATTGGTCAAAGAGTTGGGCATCAAACTCAATGCAGGTGTGTATGTATCGGAGCTAAGTGAAGGTGGAGCTGCCAAAGAGGCAGGTTTGGAAAAGGGTGATGTAATCGTATCGGTAGAAGGGAAAAAGGTAAACCGATCTTCGGAGTTGCAAGAAATCATAGGTCGCAAAAGACCTGGCGATAAGGTTTCGGTAACGGTGGTGAGAAACAACAAAGAAAAAGATTATCAAATGGTACTCAGAAATATTGAAGGTAATACAGATTTGGTAAAGGCTGAACGCAATTCAGTGGTAATACTTGGAGCGAATTTCAACGAGCTCAGCTCTGAGGATAAGAAGAAATATGGGCTTACATATGGCATTATAGTAACCGAACTCGGAAACGGAAAGCTGAGCAAAGCTTCTGTTCCTAAAGGGTTTATCATTACAGCAGCCAACAACAGACCTATCAGAACGGTAAAAGATTTAGACAACTTGGTAAAAGAACTCAAAACAGGCGAAGGTTTGCTCATTCAAGGCTACCGACCCGATGGAAGGGCAGACTATTTTGGCTTTGGTTTATAAACGAAGTCTATTGTAAGTATCCAAAAAGAGCTGAGGAAGTTTTTCTTCAGCTCTTTTTTTGATTATCGAGGTACATGGTTTAGCCATTAGCTTTGTACGCACAAAACAAAAAAAATGAAAACAGCCATACTTACACAAAAAGCCCCAGCTCCTATAGGTCCTTACAGTCAAGCAGTACGCTTTGGCGATTTACTCTTCATCAGTGGCCAAATAGCTATTTTTCCGGAAACAGGAAAAGTGATCAAAAGCGACATTCAGGTAGAGGCCCGCTTGGTGCTTGAAAATTTGAAAGCCGTACTTACTGAGGCAGGTCTTACAATGAACCACATTCTTAAGTGTTCTATTTTTTTATCGGATATGGCTCAGTTTGCAGCCGTAAATGAGGTGTATGCCGAATACTTTGAAGCACCTTTTCCTGCAAGAGAAACCGTACAAGTAAGCTGCTTGCCCAAAAATGTCAACATCGAAATATCTGCCATAGCTCATTATTAATGGGCCGATAATCAGTGCCTTTTTTTGCTTACTACAAATTTTTGAGCGATATTACATTCTTGGCTTTGCAATACATAAACTCCCGGACTTAAAGAATGAGGAAGGCTGATTGTGATGTCCCTTCCCTCCCTTAAATAGGATTTAAAAACGATTTTTTTGCCCAAATTATCTGAAATCATCAAACGATCTATACGGTCGCAACTTTTTCTATGAGCCAGCTGAATATGAAGTTTTCTGCCAGAAGGACTCACCCAAATTTTGTGAATTTCCTTTGAGCTATACTCTTCTATACCAATAGTTTCATCTACATTGAGTAAAAAATATCCCGTCAGTGACGTGTCTGCATCTATAGGTTGAGCCAAATGAGCAGCTGTAGCTACCACCGCTTTGATATTTTCAACCAAATAAGTAAAATCTAAAGTTCCAATAGTATCTGAGGCTTGATGATAGTTCATATTTCGGGTATCTGCTCCATCTGTAATCATAAGTGCTTGATAACCTGCATCCCAAAAGATAGCATGATCGCTTCTTCGCAAGTCGGGTGCAATAGTGCCATTACCGGGCACTACCAAGGGCACTGTGCGTATGCCAGGCACGTAAGCCCTTGCACATGAGTCAAATACGGTAGCCAAGGGCGCTGAATTGGCATTTGCGATATTGAAAAGGAAAATACCTCGTCGGTCGTTGGACATAATACTATCTACCGCAGCTGGAAACAATTGTCCAAATCCATTGGGAACTATTTGTGTATTGATGCTTGTATCGCGATATCCAATCATTTCCATATTGAGCATGGCGGCATACTCCTCATAATTTTTTCTACCTGTATTGATAAATGCTTGCGCTCCTCTGAGGCCCAATTCTTCCAAGTCAAAGGTCATCATATTTAATGAGTTACGGAAATAATGATTACCCAATATTTCAGCGGCTATCAAAGTGCCGGTTACAGCAGTGGCATTGTCGTCAGCGGCAGGTGAGCCCACCACACCATCGTAGTGCCCGTGTACGATAATGGTTTTTTTCTCATCAATAAGTCCTTGCTTTCTGCCTATAAAATTCTGACCTGATAGGTTGTTCCACATAAAATCTTGTATCCTTACTTGGTAATTGTTGGTAGAAAGTACATCTAAAATAGAATCTCTGATTTCTTGTTTTTTTGAGGCATTGGTATGGTGTCTTACACCCTCCAGATAAGACATGTGTCTGTACACCGATCCACTATCAATACCAGCAATCATTGCAGCTATATCTTTGGGCTTCATATCACTAGCAATGAGTTTTACATGAAAAAGGTTGGCCTTATTGTAATTAGCGCTAGCAGAAATATCAGGAATTGTATAGTTCATGTTGATGCTTTTGTTGGTGCCAGGCTGCACAGTGCCTACATCACCCATGGTAGATACGATTACCTGATATGAAACCCCCGAATCGCCTGAAAGATAGGCCTGAACCTGACAAGGATCGTTGTCGGCATCGCTCAGGTTGTACTGTATCACAATCGAGTTGTTTGTAGTATCTACTTGAATATTGGTGATTTGCACTTGAGGTGCTTGGTTTTGTGCGGCTGTCAAAAAACCATAAATGCCAAAAAAAAGAAGAAAAATATACTTCATAATATATGCTGTTTTTTGTTAATAATCTTCAATTGATAAAGTATAGTTTTAAACTATATAATCAGACTCCTAAAATAAAAATTGTAGGTTTTTTTTCTAAATCAGGTGCTTTGTTTGTTCGCCATTGCTCAATACTTTGTGTAAGTATAAATTCACCTGGGGTGCTGATATTGCAAGCAATACACAATTGTAAATCGCGCTGAGCATATTGAAGCAGATCACCAAACAACTTTGCATTTCTGTAAGGCGTCTCTATAAATATTTGACTTTGCTGAGTTCTTTTTATCAGCTGGTCCAAATCTTTTATACTCCTTCTGCGTTCGTGATTATCGGCAGGTAAATATCCAATAAAGGCAAAATTTTGACCGTTTAAACCACTGGCCATCATTGCTAATAAGATAGACGATGGCCCTACCAAGGGCACTACTTTTACTCCTTTTTTGTGTGCCATGGCTACTATTTCTGCACCTGGGTCGGCTATTCCTGGAGCACCTGCTTCACTCATCAATCCTACATGACTCCCTTGTAAGCAAGCATTCAGGTATTCTAGCTTTTCCTCTACGGGAGTGTATTTGTTGAGCGTAACCATTACCAGTGAAGATTGGGCTACACTTGGGGCTACTTTTTTGATAAAAGCACGGGCCGATTTCTCATTTTCAACGATGTAATGGCGCAGCGATTCTACACGCATTTTTACAGCCAAGGGCAGTACCTCCAAGGGTTCTGTAGGCCCTAATAGGGTAGGTATCAGAAATAAGCTTCCTTTTGGGTTATTATTTTCCATTTTTCAAATGTAGGGCAATTTGCTCACAAGCTTTATCGAGCATTTCAAAAACTTCACGAAATCCCTCATCGCCTCCATAATAAGGATCGGGTACCTCCCAATGGGAGCCGGGATGTATTTCTTCCAAGATCAATTGAGCTTTTTGCGCTGCTTCTGGGTTGGGTGCCAATGCCAAAATGTCTTGAAGGTTGGATTGATCCATGGCGTATATCTTATCAAAATATTCAAAATCAGAGGCTTGAAACTTTCTAGCCTTTTGCTTGCTGAGGTCGATTTGATTTTTTCGGGCTTCTCTAATGCTTCTTATATCGGGCGCTTCACCTACATGAAAGGCAGCTGTACCAGCTGAATCTACCTCTGCATCAAGCGTATACTTATTTATTTTGGAACGCATGATGCCTTCGGCTAATGGCGACCTGCAAATGTTTCCGAGGCATACCATCAATATCTTTGTCATGGCTAGTTTTATTTTTTGTTTCGCGAAAATAGAATATAAATACAAAGCATTTTCTTTGAATCCTCATGTAAACTAAATAAGGTCTAGCTGCTGCCACGTGCGCACACGGCCTTGTGTTCTGTCTTGGTTGTACAAGCCTGTGTGTATCAAATACTTATTACCTATTCTATCGCCTACGAGCTTGTCCATATAGTTCAAACCTTTAAAATGATCGGGCATTAAGGTTTGGGTAGCTTTGATTTCCAGAAAATGATATTTATAGTCTTCTTCCCACATGAGGTCAACTTCATGTCCGTTGGAATCGCGCCAAAAGTAAAAGTCTCGCAACTTAAACTGATGGTGATTGGATTTTACCATTTCAGAAACCACCATATTTTCAAATAATTGACCTTTGATAGGCAAAGTATGCAGAGCAAGGGGATTGCGAATACCCAAAAGAAAACAAAGTAGGCCTGTATCATGAAAATACACTTTTGGAGTCTTGATAACCCGCTTGTTGAAATTTTCAAAAAATGGGGGCAGCTTGAATATGATATAGCTGGTTTCCAACACACTTAGCCAGCTATTGGCCGTAGGCTGGGTGATGCCGCATTCATTGGCCAATGAATTTAAATTGACCAACTGACCCACACGCGCTGCAAGCAATCGCAAAAAGTTATTAAATGCCCTCAGTTCTTTTACCTGCAAAAGTGTATTTAAATCGCGCTGCACATACGTTTGCACATAATTGCTAAAAAAAGGCGAAGGCTTGATATCTCTGTGATACATGCCCGGGTAAAAGCCTTTGATAAGTTGCTGTGCAAAATCATCTTCCAATAAATTTTCATTTTTCATTTCCTTCACACTTAGCGGAAAAAGCTTAAAAATAGCCACCCTACCCGCCAAGCTTTGTGAAATATTGTCCATCAAATGAAAATTTTGAGACCCCGAAAGTATGTATTGCCCCATGATTTTATCTTCATCTACCTTGGTTTGTAAGTATGAAAAAAGCTGAGGCACTTGCTGTACTTCATCTAAAATAATCTTATTGCTGTATTGAGCCAAAAAACCATTGGAATCTTGTAGAGCAAACCTACGCGTATCAGGGTTCTCGAGGTTTACATAGGTGTAGTCGGCATACTCCTCCCTCAAGAAGGTGGTTTTGCCTGATTGCCTAGGGCCTGTAACTACCACTATCGGATATTTATTGAGATAATTATCCATTTCTATCTTTATTTCTCTATGTACCATAATCGCCTGTATTTGAGTGCAAAGATAGACTCTAATTTTGAATTAACATAGGTTGTTACTTTGAAATTACATGATCTATCACTTTGAATCTACATAATTATTCGCTTTGAATCTGCATAGATACTTGCTTTGAATAATCATTGGTTTGCACTTTGAGATATCATGAATACTTGTTTTGAATCAACATAAGCTATCACTTTAAAATAACATAGCCACTTATTTTGAATTTACATAGGCTGTTACTTTGAAATAACATAAGTAGTCACTTTGAAATTACATAACGTATTGAATTGAAAAATAACAGATTAAAACTTTTGTTTGCTTATTGTATCAAAATCCAAAACAGCTCTTTTATGTGATTGAATGGATATTCAAGTTTTGCATTATACAATTTTTCAATAAAGGTAATTTTTATGCTGGTTCAGATAAGGTAAAAATGGATGTATAATTCGTATATTTTAATGAAAATCAATACTTTGAGTACAAATTTTTGTTAATGACTTTTGCTTATTTGAACTTCAAAAAACAGAATCCATGCTTATAGCTACTTTGCATCCACCTCTCAGGTTTATTTTTGCAGACTTTACAAAACACATATATAGCGCAATGCAACTCCCAACGACTTTTGACCCCCAATCTTTTGAAAATAAGTGGTATCAATACTGGCTAGAACAAGGCTGTTTCAGTAGCAGCCCAGATGACAGACCTTCTTACTCCATCGTGATTCCTCCGCCCAATGTAACGGGTGTACTGCATATGGGTCATATGTTGAATAATACCATACAAGATATTTTGGTGCGCAAAGCTCGCATGCAAGGCTTTAACGCTTGTTGGGTACCAGGCACCGACCATGCCTCTATTGCTACCGAGGCCAAGGTAGTAGCCATGTTGCGCGAGCAAGGCATCAAAAAAAGCGAATTGGGTCGCGAAGAGTTTTTGGCTAAAGCTTTTGAGTGGAAAGAAAAATACGGTGGAATCATCTTACATCAGCTTAAAAAATTAGGAGCGTCTTGCGATTGGGATAGAACCTCCTTTACCATGGATGATGCTTATTACAAGGCCGTAATACGCGTATTTGTTGATTTCTACAATAAAGGACACATTTACAGAGGCTTGCGCATGATTAATTGGGATTGTGAAGCGCAAACCGCACTGAGCAACGAGGAGGTGGTGTACAAAGAAGAAGGCGAAAAAGCTTGGATGTATTCTATCAAATATCTGATAGAAGGTACAGACGCTGAGTATATTACCATAGCTACTCAGCGTCCGGAAACGATTATGGGAGATGTGGCCATAGCTGTAAACCCCAAAGACCAGCGCTATCTGCATTTGCACGGCAAAAAAGCATGGGTTCCCTTTATTCAAAGGGCTATTCCTATCATTGCTGATGATTATGTAGATATTGAATTTGGCACAGGTTGCCTCAAAGTAACTCCCGCCCACGATGTAAATGACTATGAAATAGGTCAGCGACACAATCTTGAAGTGATCGATACCATCAACCTAGATGGTACCTTAAATGAAAAATGTCAAATGCCCGAATTTGTTGGTTTAGACAGATTTGTAGTGCGCAAAAAAATAGCAAAAAAACTGGAAGAAGCTGGGTTTTTAGCGGGAACCGAGGAGGTGATCAGCAGAATAGGTCGCTCCGAAAGAACCCAAACCGTAGTGGAGCCCAAGCTCTCGCTGCAATGGTTCATCAAAATGAAAGACATCTCAGCCCAAGCGTTGAGCGTGGTTGAAAACGACGAGGTACAATTGCACCCCGCCAAATTTAAAAACACCTACCGCCACTGGATGGAAAACGTACGCGATTGGTGTATATCGCGTCAGTTGTGGTGGGGTCATCGAATACCAGCCTATTATTATGGATCAGGAGAGAATGATTTTGTAGTAGCCCATAATCTAGAAGAAGCCCTGACCTTGGCACGCCAAAAAAGTCAAAATGAAACCTTACAAATATCTGATTTAAAACAAGATGAAGACGTTTTAGACACCTGGGCTTCCTCGTGGCTGTGGCCCGTAGAAGTATTTGGTGGCATATCGGGCGAAGGCTTTGACCCCAAAACCGGAAAAATAGACCT
>CAYZUZ010000045.1:0-8170 GCA_964481795.1 uncultured Cryomorphaceae bacterium | reverse complement strand
AGTTCTAAGGTGTTTTCCACTTCCATTTGGAGCTGTATGTCGGCTAGGGCTTCGCGTAGGTTGAGCATGTTTTTTTGTGCAAACATGTTGAGTCCGTCAAAAACCACCCAATCCATTCTCAAGTTATTGCTTTGGGTATAACCGCGAGCTCCCTGTTGCGAGGCTTGTTCGCCCGATAAAAACCTAAGGTCGATATCCTCCAACCGCGAATTGCCATTAAAAGTATAATTGAGCGTGGGCAACATACCAGCCTCGCCTAGGTGATTGGCCCAGCGGGCGGCTGAGGCAGAATTTTTAGCTCTTTGTAGCGCAAAGTTGTTTTGCAATCCTTGACTAATGGCTTCTTGCAAGGTCAAATCATAGCTTTGCCCATGAGCCATAAAACCCAAAACGCAGGCTACAACAAAAAGAAAAGACTTCATCAATTTTCAATAATTTTTTCTTGTGGTTTTTGGCGTATCTTTTTGATAGCCAAATACAAAGCAGGAATAATATACAACGTAAGTACCAAGCTAAACAAGAGTCCGCCTATGATAACCACCCCCATAGGAATGCGGCTTGTGGCACCACTACCCAAAGCCAATACAATAGGCACCGCACCTAAAATAGTAGCCAAGCTTGTCATTAAAATAGGTCGGAATCGCTCGGCAGAGGCTTGACTAACTGCATCGAAGGCGCTGAGGCCTTCCTTCATTTTTTGATTGGCAAATTCTACAATCAAAATACCATTTTTGGTCACAATACCTATGAGCACAATAATGCCTATTTGACTAAAAATATTAAAAGTATTGTCGGTAAGATAAAGACTTAAAACAGCGCCAGCCAATGCCAATGGAACTGTGAGCATGATGATGAGCGGATCCATAAAGCTCTCAAACTGTGCAGCTAGTGTAAGATAAATGAGCAGCAAAGCAAATACAAAAGCAAAAATCAAGCTATCGGAGCTGTCTACAAATTCTTTGGAAGGACCACTCAGTGCAGTAGAAAAACCCGAGGGAAGTACCTCGGCTGCTATTTCTCTCATAGCCTCTATGCCTTGCCCCAGCGTAGTGCCCGGTGCAGGATTGGCCGATACCGTGGCCGACACAAAGCGGTTGTATCGGTACAAAATAGGAGAAGAAATATTGTCTTTTTTCTCAATCAAATTGCTCAGCGCCACCATTTCTCCATTTCGATTGCGAATCATCACCTTATCAAGGTCTGCGGGTTCATCTCTAAAATTCCTATCGGCTTGCCCTATCACTTGGTATTGTTTGTTGTTGAGGGTAAAATAACCAAAGCGCTGTCCGCTGTACAACAATTGTAAATTTTCGGCAATATCCGCCACACTTACACCCATTTTTTGTGCCCTTTCGCGATTGATTTCTACGCTTATTTCTGGCTTATTGAATTTTAAATTCAGATCTACAAACTGAAAATTGGGGTTGGCTTGTGCCTTTTCCATAAAGGCCGGCAATATCTCTTTCAATCGTTCAAAATTGGGTGCTTGAATCACCATTTGTACCGGCAAATTGGTAAATCGACCTCCACCTATGGTTTGATCTTGAGCCACAAAGGTTCTTGAATAATTGTAGTTTTTGAGCTTAGCCGACAATTCATCAGCCAACTGTTGCTGCGACTTATCGCGCTGCGAGGGGTCGGTGAGCAATATCCTTAAAAAACCAGAATTAACTGAAATAGAAGCTCCAAAGCCAGGTGAAGTAACTGATAAAAGTGCTTTTTTCTCAGGCAAGGTATCGCACAGCTCGATGAGCTCGGTGAGGTAGTCATTCATCACTTCATAACTCGTGCCCTCAGGGGCAGTAGCTATGATGCGCAGTCTGCTTTTATCTTCGAGAGGTGCCAACTCTGAGGGGATACTTTTGCCCAAAAAATAAATAGCCGCCACCGAGGCCAACATAATGGTAGCGGCTATCTGCCACTTGCGTATGTATCGCTCCAAGCTGTTTTCATAGATTTTATTGAGCCAAATAAAGAATTTTTCGGTTTGAGCAAAAAGCGATTTTTTGAATTTTTTCTTTTTGGGCTTGCGCAATATTCTGGAGCTGAGCATGGGCGTAAGCGTAAGCGATACAAAAGTAGAAATAATGATAGCGCCTGATACCACCACGCCAAACTCACGAAACAGACGACCTGTGAGTCCTTGTAAGAAAATTATAGGTAAAAATACAGCAATTAAAGTAACCGTGGTACTCACTATGGCAAAGAATATTTCGCGAGCGCCCTCATGAGCTGCTTTTTTGGGCGATTTACCTTTTTCAATTTTGGAGTAAATATTTTCCATCATTACTATAGCATCATCTACCACAAGGCCTGTGGCAAGCACTATGCCCAGCAAGGTGAGTATATTGATGGAGTAGCCCGCCAAATACATCACAAAAAAGCTACCAATCAATGAAATAGGAATGGCAATAATTGGGATTAATGTAGTACGCCAATTGCGCAAAAAAGCAAAAATGACCAATACCACCAGCAAAAATGCGATGATGATGGTGCTTTGAACCTCTTGTATGGCAGCGCGCACAGGCGTAGTGGCATCCAAGGCCACACCGTATTGGATGTCTTGTGGCAATTCTTTTTTAATTTCCTCTACCCTGCGGTACACCTCATCGGCAATAGAGATGTAGTTAGACCCGGGTTGAGGGGTAATAGCCACACCTATCATAGGTATAGCACCATCGCCACGGAGTAGAGACCGTTCATTTTCTGGGAGTAATTGAGCTCTGCCAATATCTCTAAAATAAATAAGCTGCTGATTTCGCTCTGCAATGATGAGGTCATTAAATTCCTTTTCGGTGGTAAGTCGGCCAAAAGTGCGCACGGTAAGCTCGGTGCGGTACCCCTCTATTCTACCCGAGGGAAGCTCTACATTTTCGCGGTTGAGGGCGTTGCGTACATCGGCTACAGTAATGGAGTAGGCTGCCATCTTCAGTGGGTCGATGAGCAGTTTCATGGCAAATTTCTTTTCGCCCCAGATATTGATTTCGCTCACACCGGGTACGGTTTGCAAGCGCTCTTTGAATATATCGCGACCGATACTCGAAAGCTCCAGCAAACTGCGCTGATCACTTTGGAGGGTTATAGACAAAATTGGATCGGCACTGGCATCAGATTTTACCACAATAGGCGGGTCGCAATCGGCTGGCAAATTTCGCACAGCTCTTGATACGCGGTCGCGCACATCGTTGGCAGCATCTTCTAAATCTACCTCCAAGTTAAACTCAATAGAAATATTACTGCGGCCATCGCTGCTGGTAGAGTTGATGAATCGGATGCCTGCTATACCATTGATAGACTCTTCAAGCGGATCGGTGATTTGCGACTCAATCACCTCGGCATTGGCACCAGGGTAATTGGTGGTGACATTGATTACTGGAGGATCTACGCTGGGCAATTCTCTCACGCCCAGGTAGGTAAAGCCTATTATCCCAAAAAGTAAAAGGGTAATAGACAATACAGAAGCCAATACAGGCCTATCAATACTAAGGGAAGAAAGATTCATCCTTGAGGTTAATTTTTGATTTGTGTAGACTTGCGCAATTGAACCTCAGCCTCAGGCCTAAGTGTAAGTAAACCACTCGTAATGAGCGTATCACCAGCATTCAAGCCTTGTAAAATTTCTATTTTTTCGCCACTTCTATATCCTGGTACTACCTCTTTGGCTTGGGCTGTGCCATTGCGGTATACAAAAACTCTCTGTGAGCCCATTATGGGAATCAGTGCATCGGTGGGTATCATGATCGCACTGTCTGACCTTTGTATAGATACTCCCACCTGGATAAACTTGCCTGGTATGAGGTCCTTTTGATTTTTATCAGCATTGAGGGCCCTTACCTTAAATGATCGTGTATTTTCATTGATTTGCGGGTCTTTGGCAAATACCACGGCTTTTCTGGGTTTTGATGCGCCTTTCAGCTCCAAGCTCACTGTATCATTGGTTTTAATTTCAGCATAAAATCGAGCAGGTAATTCAAACTCGATTTTTACCGGATAATCCTCTACCACTTGCGTAAGCACATTGCCAGGACTTACCAATGCGCCCGTGGAGTACATCCTTAATCCTGCCTTGCCGTTGAGCGGTGCATATATTTGATAGCGCTCCAATTGGGCTTGTAACAATTCTTTTTCGCCTTCATATTGCAAGGCTTGAGAGGCTGCTATTTCATACTCCTCGGCACTTACCCCATTTACTTGGAGCAGCTCTTTGCGACGCTTGGCTTCGCTGAGGGCAAGTTGGTGGCGTGCTGTAGCGGTTTTTAATTGTGCCTTGAGCTCCTTGTCGTGCAGCGAAAAAAGCAACTGTCCTTTTTTTACTTGGGCACCTTCCGTAAAATGAGTACCAGTGATTTTGGCTGAAACTTCACTTTGTAGCATCACCGCCTCATTGGCCAAAATATTACCGCTGGTAAGGTAAACTTCTTGAAAAGGTGATTTTTTTACAGTTAAAAAATCAACAGAAAAAAGCGGCTGTGGATTTGCCTGCTTATTTTCATCGGGTGATCCACAGCCGCTCAGTAGCGCTAAAAATAATAATTTTCGGTACATGTGTTTATAATGTAACCCTCTTCTTGCGAATTTTTACGGGTTTATAGTTCATTTTAACAGCAATCTTGGGCATCTGTTCGAGGTTGTCCATGATTTGTGTAACCACTTGATTAAAAATATCGCGCTGCCCCTCAGGCAACTGCGCGAAGCAATCGTTGTTTACTTTTTGGTAAGCCTCCATGATTTGCGGAATCAAAGCTTTGCCTTTGGCTGTAAGGTGCAAGTACAATGATCTGCGGTCTTCTTTGTTGATTGTTCTTTTTACCAATCCCTTTTTGCAGAAATAATCCACCACTCTAAAGGCGGTAACCTTGTCTATTTGCAATTTTTCGGAAATCAATTGCTGAGTAATAACGTGCTCATTTTCACTTATGGTGAGCAATACGTAGTAAAATCTGTCTATTGGCAAGTGCTCTAATGCTTTAGACACAGCTCCAATGTAAGATTTAGTAATGTAAACTAAGTTGGCAGCTAGGGGGTGGTGCGGTTCAAGTTCCATGTGTAGATTTTTAAAGTTAAATTTGGTTTCAAAAAATTATAGTGTAAACACAAGTAACGAATCCATGTGCCTATATGTTACTTTTTTAAAAACGCTGCAAATGTCTTGCTAATTTTCAAATTAAACGGGAACAATTGTTTCATTTTTATACTTTTTTTGAATTTTTTAATTATTTCAAAAGAATTGATATAAAGTTTGTGTATCAAAATTTTTTTTATACGTTTGAGACGTTAAAAATTAAACTTTAAAAAATGAATCAAGAACACCTCAAGTGGTATTCGCACGAGCTCAACAGGCACCTCGATATGCTTGTGTACGGACACCAAGGAATGCCCATTGTTCTTTTTCCCACCTCTCTTGGCAGATATTTTCAAAATACTGATTTTAAACTCATTGAATCGGTACGATGGTTTGTAGAACAAGGTTTTTTTAAGATCTACTGCATCGATGGCATCGATGGCGAAAGCTGGTACAACAAACATATACACCCCGCTGACCGTGCAAGAAACCACGAGCGATACGATAAAATGCTGGCAAATGAACTTGTGCCCGGAATTGTAAGACAAAGTGGTTTTCGGAAAATCATCACCGCTGGATGTTCTTTTGGTGCTTATCACGCCACCAATTTTGCCCTAAGACATCCTTATCAAGTAAAGTTTGTGATCAATATGAGTGGGGCTTACGACATCAAACCTCGCGTGAAGCCTTATTACGACGATCATGTTTATTTTAATAATCCGGTTGATTTTTTACCCAATGCGTGGCACGATCATTTTAAAGAACTGTATTTCTTTTTGGGTGCTGGTGAACACGACATTTGTTTGGGCGACAATTACCACTTTGCTGATTTGCTTGGCCGAAGAGGCATCCGAAATTGGCTCGATGTAGTACCCGGTGCTACGCACGATTGGCCTGTATGGCGACAAATGTTTCCCAATTACTTATCTAAAATCGTAAATAATTCATATTAACAAATTAACAAAAAAAACAACTGATGAAAAAAATAGGAATACTCTATGGACAGGAAAGAAGCTTTCCTGAAGCTTTTGTAGCTAAAGTAAACTCGATGAATGTAAAAGGCATAGTAGCCGAACCTGTAACCGTAGATAAGGTACAGCAAGCCGAGCCTACAGAATATGCTGTCATTATTGATAGAATATCTCAAGATGTGCCTTTTTATCGCGCTTACCTCAAAAATGCCGCAGCCGCTGGCTGTGCCGTACTCAACAACCCCTTTTGGTGGAGTGCCGATGAAAAATTCATCAACAACTCCATTGCCCTGCAGGTAGGTGTGCCTGTGCCTAAAACGGTCATATTGCCCAGCTTTAAAATGCCAGACGACACCACAGATGCTTCTTTTTCCAACCTGAAATTTCCGCTTTCTTGGCAAAAAATATTTGACTATATCGGCTTTCCTGCCTTTATGAAACCCCATGCCGGTGGTGGCTGGAAAAGTGTGTATAAAGTAAACACGCCCGATGAGTTTTTCCATGCCTATCATGATACCGCACAGTTGGTAATGATGGCTCAAGAAGCCATAGAATTTACAGAGTACTACCGCTGCTACTGCCTCAACCGCAAGTATGTGAAAATAATGCCTTACGAACCCAGAAACCCACACCACTTGCGCTATGTAACGGATGCCAAGCCCGATCCAAAAATGCTGGCCTTGCTTACCGATTATGTATTGAGGCTCAATAATGCTTTGGGTTATGATTTTAATACCGTAGAATTTGCCGTACGCGATGGCATTCCTTATGCTATCGACTTCTGCAACCCTGCACCCGATGCCGACATCAACTCCGTGGGCGAAGAAAATTTTAACTGGGTAGTAGAGCATGCCGCCAAAATGGCCATAGAACGCGCCCAAGAACAAGTGCCTGGCAAAAACAACCTTGCATGGGGAAGCTTTATCAAAAATGCAATAGCTGATTTTGACGCCACCCAAGAACCGCCCAAAGCCGCTAAACCTGCCCGAAAAGCGCCCGCTGCCAAAGCCGCACCAAGAGCTAAAAAAGCCTGAGATTTACCCTTAATACAAAGCAAATAGACTATGCAACCAAGTCCTAATTTCACCATAGGTGTGGAGGAGGAGTACATGATTGTACACCCTGAAACAAGGGAGCTCACCTCGCATGAGCAAAAAATAGTAGAAATGGCCGCCAAAACTTTAGACGACAAAGTGAAGGCCGAGATGCACCAAGCGGTAGTGGAGGTAGGCACCTCCATCTGTGCCAATATTCAAGAGGCGCGCGACGAGGTTTCGAAGCTGAGGCTCAATGTAAATGATTTGGCCAAAGAATTGGGGCTGCGCATAGGGGCAAGTGGCACACACCCCTTTTCGCACTGGAGCAAGCAGTTGATTACACCCAATCCTCGCTATGATGAAATTGTAAACGAAATGCAAGAGGCAGCGCGAAGCAATCTCATCTTTGGCTTGCATGTGCATGTAGGTATGCCCAACAAGGCCATTGCCATGCACATATCCAATACCATCCGCTATTTTTTGCCTCACGTATATGCTTTGAGTACCAACTCACCCTTTTGGGAGGGTCGCAACACAGGGTTTAAATCCTTTAGAACCAAGATATTTGACAAGTTTCCCCGCACAGGAATCCCCGATTATTTCAGCAGTTATGAGGAGTATATCCGCTATGTTCAACTCTTGGTAAAAACAGGATGTATCGACAATGCCAAGAAAATTTGGTGGGATTTAAGGGTGCATCCCTTCTTTGAAACCGTTGAGTTTCGCATTTGTGATATACCGCTTACGGTAGATGAAACCATTTGTATAGCTGCTATTTTCCAAGCCCTTTGTGCCAAATTGTACCGCCTACGCCAAAGCAATATGGGCTTTATTATGTACCAACGCGCATTAATCAACGAAAACAAATGGCGTGCATCGCGCTATGGTATCGATGGTAAAATGATCGACTTTGGCAAAGAAGAAGAAGTGCGCACGCGCTTGCTGATAGAAGAGCTCTTGGAGTTTATTGACGATGTAGTGGATGAACTTGGCAGCCGCGAGGAGGTCAACTTTGCCCGAAAAATCATGGAACAAGGCACAGGAGCCGACCGTCAGCTCAAGGTTTACGAAGAAACGGGAGGCGATATGAATGCAGTAGT
>CAYZUZ010000044.1:0-8185 GCA_964481795.1 uncultured Cryomorphaceae bacterium | reverse complement strand
TTATAAATGCAGAAAACGAAGTAGATAGAATGACCCTTTGGATAGATCAGAAAACCAAAGCCATGCAAAAAATGGAACAAGTAAATCCAGCCATGGGCAATGCCATCATTACTACTGAAAAGGCGTAACATACTAAATTGAACACAACATAAAAACCACCTGTAGCGAAAGCAACAGGTGTTTTTATTGTATCCATGAGGTAAGTAGGATAAGGTTCATCATCTTCTATATACAGCTAGGCCTTACTTTTGCCGCCATATTTTTTACACCCAATTATTAATGAAATGTGGAATAGTAGGATTGCCTAATGTGGGTAAATCCACCCTTTTTAACTGTTTATCAAGTGCTAAGGCACAAAGCGCAAATTTTCCTTTTTGTACCATAGAGCCCAATATTGGCATGGTAACCGTTCCCGACCTTCGACTAAACAAGCTTGAGGAACTGGTTCAACCTCAAAAAGTAGTGCCGGCTACGGTGGAAATTGTAGATATAGCGGGCCTTGTAAAAGGAGCCTCCAAAGGCGAA
Organism: uncultured Cryomorphaceae bacterium; assembly: GCA_964481795.1. Taxonomy (GTDB): domain Bacteria; phylum Bacteroidota; class Bacteroidia; order Flavobacteriales; family Schleiferiaceae; genus CAYZUZ01. Next base: position 7,660 of record CAYZUZ010000044.1, on the reverse strand, counting down.
GGCTTGGGCAATCAGTTCTTAGGCAACATACGCGAAACCAACGCTATTATACATGTGCTTCGCTGTTTTGATAATGAAAACATCACCCACGTAGATGGCAGTGTAAATCCGGTACGCGACAAAGAGGTTATAGATACAGAGTTGCAAATTAAAGACTTAGATACGGTAGATAAACGCAGCGATAAGGTGGCCAAAGCAGCCAAAGCAGGCGATAAGGTAGCGCAGCGCGAAGCCCAAGTTCTGAAAACGCTCAAAGACCACTTGGAGCAAGGAAAAAACACCCGCACCCTGGAGTTTGACACGCCTGATGACCAAGAATTTTTCCAAAGTTTGCAGCTACTTACTTCAAAACCTGTATTGTATGTGTGTAATGTAGATGAAGCCTCAGCCAAAAATGGCAATGCCTATGTAGAGCAAGTGCGCCAAGCTGTGCAGGCAGAAAATGCGGGTATTATAATACTGGCCGCAGCTACTGAGGCAGATATTGCCGACTTAGAAACCTACGAAGAAAAAATGATGTTTTTGGCCGAAATAGGCTTGGATGAACCAGGCGTAAATCGCTTGATTAGAGAGGCTTATCACCTATTGAACCTACAAACTTATTTTACCGCAGGGGTAAAAGAAGTGCGGGCCTGGACCATCAAAAAAGGTTCTACCGCTCCTAAAGCTGCCGCTGAAATTCACACCGATTTTGAAAAAGGTTTTATCCGTGCCGAGGTAATCGCTTACGACGATTATGTGAAATATGAATCAGAGGCAGCCGCCCGCGATGCCGGCAGACTGCGGGTAGAAGGCAAAGAATACATCGTAAAAGATGGCGATGTAATGCATTTTAGGTTCAATGTATAAGGAGAATCAGTTTAAATTATTCCTAAAATGAGGCTTAGCGTATATGTTACACTAAGTTTGTTAGCTAACATTCAACGCTTGAAGATTAGATTTGTCCAGCAATTTTTTTTTAAATAAACATTTACCCAAAACAATGACAAAAATTACAGTAGCCAAGGGCGATGGTATCGGTCCTGAAATAATGGATGCCACCTTGGACATCCTAACTGCTGCCGGAGCGCAGCTCGACATTGAATACATAGAAATAGGCGAGCAAGTTTACTTAAAAGGTAATACAGCCGGTATAGCCCCTGAGTCGTGGGATAGCCTCCGCAGAACCAAAGTTTTCCTCAAAGCACCTATCACCACACCTCAAGGTGGTGGTTTTAAAAGCTTAAACGTAACCACCCGCAAAACATTAGGCTTGTATGCCAACGTAAGGCCTTGTATTTCATATCATCCCTATGTGGCCACCAAGCATCCGGTGATGGATTTGGTAATCATCCGCGAGAACGAAGAAGATTTATATGCTGGTATTGAGCATCAGCAAACGGATGAGGTAACCCAGTGTTTGAAACTCATCTCTTCGCCCGGAACTGAAAAGATAGTTCGCTTTGGTTTTGAGTATGCCAAAGCTTACAATCGCAAAAAAGTAACCTGCTTCACCAAGGATAACATCATGAAACTGACGGATGGTCTTTTTCATAAAATATTTGAAGAGGTAGCCAAAGAATATCCTGAAATTGAATCAGAACATTGGATAGTAGATATAGGTGCTGCTAAATTGGCCGATACTCCCGAAAATTTTGACGTAATCATTATGCCTAACTTATATGGCGACATATTAAGTGATGTAGCTGCGCAAATTACAGGCTCAGTAGGCTTGGGTGGCAGTGCCAATATAGGAGAGGGCTTTGCTATGTTTGAAGCCATACATGGTTCAGCACCACGCAGAGCCGGACAAGACATGGCCAATCCATCGGGCTTGTTGCTAGGCGCTATACAAATGTTGGTTTATATCGGTCAGCCAGCCGTAGCTGAGGCTGTACACAATGCTTGGCTCAAAACTATGGAAGATGGTGTACATACTTATGACTTATATAAAGAAGGCACCTCTACCCAAAAAGTAGGTACAAAAGCCTTTGCACAAGCGGTAATAGAACGCTTAGGTCAAAAACCAAGCAATCTACCTGTAGTTGAGTACAAAAAAGATGGCAATCTTACTATACGTGGTGTAGCGAGCAAAACGGTACCTGCTAAGAAAGATCTCGTAGGTGTAGATATTTTCTTACATTGGAACAAAAGCGATAAAGATCCTAATGTAATAGGTAAAGGAATCGAGAATTTCCAATCAGGTCCTTTCACCTTGCAGGTAATTACCAACCGTGGACTAAAAGTATACCCCAACGGTCAGCCAGAAACTTTTTGTACCGACCATTGGAGATGTCGCTATACATCGCCCAAGAGCGATGCAGTAGGTAGTTACGAAGATGTAATGGCTATTTCTAAACAATTGATCGACGCAGGTTTTGATATCATCAAAACTGAAAATTTATACCGCTTTGATGGCGAAATAAAATTCTCAATAGCTCAAGGCCAATAGTTTTTTTATTGCAAATATGTAAAGTCCGAACCATTAGGTTCGGACTTTTTTATTCACTGCAATCATTGGCCATTATGTAGTCCATTTAGCATTTTTTGATAGTTGAATTTTTTCAATACCTACAAAAAAATAGGTATTAAAAAATTGAGGTAGGTAGAGTTACTTGAGTGTCTGATATTCATCAGTAAATGCCTTTTCAACAGGGCTCGCGTATCATGCTAAACAATAATTTTCGTAAAAATTCATTCTGTTTGGGCAATTCTCCTTTTCGTTACATAGATTTGCTCTTTCACTCTAATTAAAACTTTCTATTCCCCTTATGGACATAGTTTCAGTAATCGTTGAAATTTTAAAATTCTCCTTACCCTCGGCATTTATGCTGATTTTGACTTATTTACTCTTGTCAAACTTCATGGATGGCGAAGAGAAAAGGCGTAGATATCTCTTGAAAAAGGATACCATGAAATCGGCATTGCCCCTGCGTATGCAGGCTTACGAGCGCTTAGCACTCTTTTTAGAGCGCATTACGCCTAGCAGTTTGGTGGTGCGCATACCCAGCAAGGGTTTGAATGTTCGTCAGTACCAGTCGCTTCTGATCAAATCGATAAGACAAGAATATGAGTACAATATTTCTATGCAGATTTATGTAAGTGAGCAAAGTTGGCAGTATATCGTTACGGCCAAATCTACCATGGTAGGTGTGATCAATAAATTAGCACAAACCCTTGACCCTAAAGCAGATGCTTTGGAATTGAGTACTGAAATTCTCAATTATTTTATGGAAATGGAAACCATGCCTACCCGCAGGGCTTTGGCATATTTGAAGCACGAAGTGCAACAAGAATTGTAGTTTTTTACTTTCTAGGGGTAATTAATTTGATACTATAATTTTATTGCTACACGGAATTGCGCCCCGACGCAGGACCCACAGCCTGCTGAAGTGGGCTGCACAACAGCCGCGCAGGCAAGAGCGACCCTAAGGAAGCTCCTTGGCTGGGCATGGCTGTGTAGCAAGCCCGCGAGGCAGCTAGGGGCCGTAGGCGGATTTTGGCGCCCTCATTATTAATCTTCTGAATATAAAAAAAGCCCAACGAATCGTCGGGCTTTAATATTTCATTTAAATTAGAAGTTTAGAAGTTCATACCGTCCAATACATCTTTTACTTCTCTTACGGCTTTTTCGCTTGCGGCTAGTAGCGCTTTTTCATCGTCGTTGAGGTCGAGTTCAATGATTTGTTCGATACCGTTTTTGCCCAATTTTACGGGAACACCTAAGTAGAGGTCTTTGATGCCGTATTCGCCTTGTAACCAAGTACATACGGGGAATATTCTCTTTTGGTCGCGCACTATCGCTTCTACCATTTGAGCGGCTGCAGCTCCGGGTGCATACCATGCTGATGTGCCTAGGAGTTTTACAATTTCACCGCCACCTACTTTGGTGCGTTCTATGATGGCATTGAGTTTTTCTTCGTCGATAAGTTCTGTAACAGGAATGCCGCCTACGGTGGTGTAGCGGGGTAGGGGCACCATGGTATCGCCATGACCGCCCATCAATACTGCTTGTATATCTTTAGGCGATACATTGAGTTCAGTAGCCAAAAATGCTTTGTAACGCGCTGTATCTAAGATACCTGCCATACCCATTACACGCTTGCTGTCTATTTTAGCTGTGAGGTAAGCGCAGTAAGTCATTACATCTAAAGGGTTGGAAACCACAATGATGATACAGTTGGGCGAATGTTTGATGATATTTTCTGTTACTGATTTTACGATACCAGCATTGGTAGCAATTAAATCGTCGCGGCTCATGCCTGGTTTGCGGGGTAATCCGCTGGTAATCACTACTACATCGCTGTCTTTGGTAGCGTTGTAATCGTTGGTAACACCTATGGTGCGGCTGTCGTACATGTTTACGGGAGCCGTTTGCCAAATATCCAAAGCCTTGCCTTCGGCAAATCCTTCTTTGATATCGAGCAATACAATTTCATTGGCCAATTCTTTGTGTGCACATACATCAGCACAGGTAGCGCCTACGTTGCCAGCACCTACTACGGTAATTTTCATATTAGATTTTCTATTTTTGGTTAAATTGAATTAAGGTTCAAAAGTACACTTGAAACCTGAGTCTTGGAGATGAGACTTTTTCTTTTTGTGGTTTTTTAATCTGAAAAAAGGATAAATGATAGGTATTAACTTCTGAATAAATTAAAAATCAAAAAACGAATGGTTTAAACTACCCCTCAAAAAGTTTGGCTGCCAAAAATTCAAACAGCTTTGTATATTTGCCTTTAGTAAAAAAGGTCTATAAGCTATTGTTTTACAAACGAATAACATGTTTCTTGCGAGTTTTAGTTTTATATCAACCGATGGGTAAATGGCTTTTGTTTTTTGTGATAATTTTGATTTCAAAGGGTGCTTTTGCTCAAGTATGTGAATCATGGGACAGAAATCTTTTTAAGATATTGCCTGATAGCATACCTGAGTTTATCAATTGTATCGACAGTAATGGATTGAAACAAGGTTGGTGGATTTATTACAAGGTGGAGGAGAATTTGGATGGTTCTAAGGAAGATTATCCCAAAGGTTTGTATGTAGAAAAATATCTTTTAGGTAGGTATAGAAATCATTTAAAACTGGGCGAATGGAGGGAGGTTCACAATGTTCACTCCATTTATATAGCATCGCGAACGCGGTATTATTATGCAAAAGATACCCTTTTAGTCACAAAAAAGAGGTTTCTCGCAGATGAGCTATCTATACTGTATAATGCTGATAGCACATTAATAAAATCTCAGGTTTTTTCTGGATCGAGTAATCATCCAGTGATTATTGATGGTGATAAGAACAAAGAAGTAGGAAAAGAATGTACCACAATATACAGAGGTGAAGTGTTGCCTGTTTTTCCTTACGAATTATTTTTGTTGGAAACCTACGTTTCTAAGGAGCATTATGACTTTGATAAGAATCGAATTGATCTAAAGTTTAAAGAATAAAGCAGTATGCTTTTTCCCTCAATCTGACCATTTATAAGAGTCAGAGATTAAGATTTTTATTTGCAAGAGTTTTGACCGGTTTTATTTTTTCTTTTGTTTAGCAACCCCGTTATTTCAACTTTTTCTTATCAATTTTTCCAGTATCGGTTTTGGGTAATTCGCTTAAAAATTCAATTTCTTTGGGAATTTTAAATTTAGCCAAACCTCTTTGGCAATAATCAAATACAGCTTTTTTATCGAGTAGGGCTTGTGGTGCAGCAACCAGAAATGCCTTTCCACTTTCGCCCCATTTTTCATCAAGAATGGCGATTACCGCTGCTTCATCAATAGCAGGATGTGATTGTAGATATTTCTCTATTTCAGCAGGATACACATTTTCGCCTCCTGAGATATACATGTTTTTGATTCTATCTACCACGTATAAATATCCTTCTTGATCCTGTAAAAAAATATCACCGGTTTTAAACCATCCTTGCTCAAAACTGCTTTGATTGGCGGCTTGGTTGTGCCAATATCCTGGGGTGAGCATGGGGCCTTTTAGCCACAATTCGCCCTGCTTACCTACGGGTAGGTCTTTTCCTTGTTCATCAACAATTTTATAATCAACATAAAAATTCATAAAACCTACTGAACCTCTTTTTCTAATGGCATCTTCCTCAGGTAGCGATGTAATGTTGGGGCCAGCTTCGGTAAGTCCATAGCCTTGCCTAATGGGTACGCCTTTGTGTGCCCAAATTTCAATAAGGGGTATGGGCAATGCCTCGCCACCCACGATAAAGTACCGCAAATGAGGAAAGTGTGCTTTTTCAAAGGTATTTTGTTCGGCAAGCATTTTTACCATAGTGGGTACCGCCATAAAAAGTTTAATTTGATGATCTTGAAGATGTTGCAATACACTAGCAGCTTCAAACTTACGCATAAAATAAACGGTAGCTCCAAAATGCAACAAGGGCGTACTCAGCACATTCCAACCGCCTGTATGAAAAGGCGGCATCACCATCAAAGTGCTGTCGTCGGCATTTATTTTGAGCCTAAGTGCTGTATTCAAGCTATTCCAAAGCATCATACCATGTGTATAAATAGCTCCTTTGGGAACGCCTGTGGTACCGCTCGTATAGAGCAAAAATATAGGGTCTGACTCTGTGATTTCGTTGTTTTTAAACAACTTGGTTTTTTTGTTAAGCAAGGTTTCGAGTGGTTCACAAAACTTTTTTTCGAGGTACTCCTCAGGAATAAGTGCTCTAAAGTTGGGATCATAAAAGAGGACCGACGACTCAGAATCTTGGAGCAAAAAATGTATTTCTCGTTGGCTGAGTCTATAATTGAGTGGTACGAGGATACATCCCAGTTTTTGGGCGGCAAAAAACAAAGCAAAATAAGGAATAGAAAAAGTGGCGAGTATTGCAATTCTATCGCCTTTTTGTATGCCTAATTCCTCCTGAAGAAAAGCGGCAATTCCTTGTGCTTTTTGATCTAACAAACCATAATGTATCAGTATATCAAGATCTACATCGTACAAGGCTGTTTTGTGAGGGCTGTATTGTGCCCATTTGCCTGACCAATCAAATGGATACGTGCTCATATTGTGTTTTTTCTAAAAATTATGTTCAACAAAAAAGCCAATAACAGCGAACTGCTTATGGCAATAGAAGCCGGTATGGCCGGATTTTTCACAGGTGCTTGCATGTAGCTGCCCAATTCTAAGTAGTATATACCGAAATGTATGGCAATAGCAGCAAGTGCAGCAGTAATCACTACTTGCGAAGGGGTTTTGGGCCAAAACAAGCCCATTAATACAGGAACAAAAGCCGCTGCAAAGTAGGCATAAACTCCATTTTGGGCGAGTATGGCCACGCTCAAATTGGGCGAGGTGATTTGCTTGTATGAAATAATAAATGTTACAAGCGCTAAAAATATGATGACCAATTTATTGATTTTCATTAGAATAGGTTTCTCTTCGCCTTTAAATACCAAAGGCTTGATGATATCGATACTCAAAGTGGTTGATAAACTTTGTATGAGTCCTTCCAAGGTGGATATGCCAGCTGAAAGCAGCCCCAATACAACAATAACACCTACAAATACTGGAAATTCCTGCATTACATAGGTGCTTATCAGTCCATCGGGTTTGATGGCTACGCCTTGATGCATCATATCTGGAAATTCGATGCGTGCATAAAGTCCTGTAAATACCACGCTGAAAAAGAGAATTTCAACCAAAATAGCAATCCATAAAA
>CAYZUZ010000043.1:6381-8278 GCA_964481795.1 uncultured Cryomorphaceae bacterium | reverse complement strand
ATCTACATTCATTACATCCAAATCGCTGGCTCCCAAAAAATTACCTAAAGAAAAATTGAGTCCAGGAGCTTGATTGTCCACACCATCTATGATTTGAAGTGAACGCACAGGCGAGGTGCTGTTAAACCCACGGGTATTGATGATTTTAAAACCAATGGAAGCAGAGGTAAGGTCAACACCTTTTAAAGTGGCCAATCCATCGTAAAAACTAACTGCAGGAGTTTCTTTAATGGCCAATACATCCATAGCCTCCACGGTGAGCGCGCTTTCTTTTTGCTTTTGACTCAATCGCTGCTCTACCACAGATACTTCGCTCAGCATCTCACTGTCTTGATTTAATTGAACTCTTATTGGCTTTAAATCTCTGATTATCAATACCTTTGTTTGATATCCGATGAAGGATACTTCCAAGGAGACAGGCAGTGTAATCAAACGCGTGTCGAGCGAAAATTTACCATCAAAATCGGTAACTGTTCCTATTTGTGTGCCTTTGATAACCACATTGGCTCCAATGATTTCTTCATTGGTTTTCTTATCAACTACTATTCCCGTAAGGGTTTGTGCTGATAGTGAAAAGCCTAAAAGGCTCATTAACAGAATATAAACGTGCTTCATTCCTTGGTCGTAATTTGTTTCAATACTAAGGAAATATTTTGGAAAAATAACTAAGCTTTAAAATTTTACCTCCTATCGAAAATTTGACACTCAATTTATCACTTCAAATTTTAATTTATCCAACCAAAAGGAAAGTAAGCTATGGTTAAAATTCTGTAACCAAGTGTTTAAAAAACAGAAATAAACTACAATATGTAGCTGAGTCCGCCACTTAAATAAAATTGTACAAAAGCAGCTGTAGAACCCACCGCTGCTTGGGTACCACCTTGAGGCGACCACCAGATAAATCCTTGATTATCAATCAAAGGCATGGAGATATTGATGCCTGCATTGAACCCAAAATGTTCGGTAATAAACGAATCGGCTCCGCCAAAAAACCAGCTGCAAATCTCGATAGCGAACTGTACTCTGCCGATAATGGATTAAAAACCACCGCACCCAATCGCAATGAGCTGCTCAGTTGCAAGCGATCGCTCACCTCATACCTAGCGGTAGAACCTGCCATGATTTAATGAATATCAACCTGTTCGGTAAATTTTCCTTGCGTAAATAAACTGGAGCGGGCGCTGAGCAGTGTGGGCTGATAGCTATAGAATATTTCGGCTCCTCCTATTTCATAAGGGGTAAAACCTATGCTGCCCATCCATACGTGGGTATCGCTGAGGCGGGCTCTGCCCCCATCTATATCAAAGGCGGTCGGAAAAGCATAAGCGCTTGAAACTTTAAATAAAAACTCTTGGCCATTCACAGCCCAAGGAGATATCAAGATAAAAATTCCAGCATAAAATAAGTTTTTAATTTTCATGTTGCAATGATTTAAGATTAGATTATTATTTTTTTAAACTACTTGATTGAGATATTTCAATACTTTTTTATGGGTTTGGATTAAAGTCATCAATTCGGTAAGCATGGCAGTATTGTCATCCTTTTGGAGATTTTGCTGCTTTTGCATAATCATTTCTTTCAAAAATATTTCTTTGTATCTAAGTACCGTTTCGCGGGTATGTCGCTCCAGTTTTTCTTCTATTGTGGGTGGATAAATTTTTTTCCTGCTCCAATCGCTGAGTTTGTATCGCTTGGTAAGTAGGTCGGCCAGTAGATTTAAAACCTCAGGATCATCATTCAAATTGAGTTCTTTATCGCTCGGAAATTCATTTTTTTCTTTGAAAAATTGAATAATGAGGTCGGCTAATTTTTTATATTGTGTCGATTTGAAAATCAAGCCATCGCTTTCCAACTCAAAAACAATGTGTTCGCCTATTTTTTCGGTACTTAGTTCATT
>CAYZUZ010000043.1:0-6371 GCA_964481795.1 uncultured Cryomorphaceae bacterium | reverse complement strand
TGACCAATAGCCAAAGCAAATTTTCCTCTAAAAGCTGCAAATTACTGATTTCGTGCACATCACTTTGCGGAGTCGAGGGAGTGTGCACCACGTTGAGCTCCTGAGGTTGTTGTCTTTGTTTTTCTTGGCGCTCTTGTTCAAATTTGGCTCCAAGACTCCTGTTGAGTTCGCCCGACACGGTTTTTTCATCCATTTCCATCAATTTGGAAACCTCCTTCACATACACATCTCGTTTTACAGGCGCGGGTATCAGGGCTATAGAATTCAGAATTTCTTTGAGTAGGCCAGCCTTTTTCAGTGGATCGTCGCCTACGTCCTTTCGGAGTATTTGTATTTTAAACCTTATAAAATCTTGTAGATTTTCTTTTATAAAACTTTCCAGCTCCTCTTTGCTGTGGCTGCGGGCGTAGCTATCAGGGTCGTGTCCATCAGGAAAAAGAAGTACACGCACATCCATATCCTCCTGCAAAAACAAATCGATACCTCGGAAAGAAGCCTTGATACCCGCCACATCACCATCGTATAAAATGGCCACTTGATTGGTAAGTCTTTTTATTAATCTTACTTGTTCTACAGTAAGCGATGTTCCTGAAGAAGAAACCACATTTTCAATACCCGCTTGACTTAGCTGTATCACATCTGTATAACCCTCAGTGAGGTAGCAAGTATCGTTCTTTACAATAGACTTGCGAGCCTGATAGAGGCCATAAATGATTTTACTTTTATTATACACCTCACTTTCAGGTGAGTTCAGGTATTTTGCCGTTTTGATTTCGGAGTTTAAAATACGTGCTCCAAAGCCTGATACCCTACCTGTAAGGTTGTGAATAGGAAAAATAACCCTTTCTCTAAAACGGTCTATTCGCCCATACTCAGCTTTGATGGTAAGGCCCAATTCATCTAAATATTCTGTATTGTAAAGCGCCTTTTGGGCGGCCTCACTCAAGGCTGTTTTGGAGGCAGGCGAGTATCCCAAATCAAACCTTTGAATGGTTTCCTCAGTAAAACCTCTTTCTTTAAAGTAACTCAGCCCTATGGACTTGCCCTCTTCGGTATCGTGTAAGCATTGCTTGAAGAAATTTTTTGCAAATTCATTGACCAAATACAAACTTTCCCTTCGCGTTATTTCTTCCTTTTGCTCGGCACTTACTTGAGTTTCCTCTACTTCTATTCCGTATTTTTTTGCTAAATATTTGAGGGCTTCTGGGTAACTCATTTTTTCATACTCCATCAAGAAACTAGCTGCATTGCCACCCACGCCACTACTGAAACACTTAAAAATTTGCTTGGCTGGCGATACATAAAAAGAAGGAGTTTTCTCGCTCGTAAATGGACTCAATCCTTTGTAATTGGCACCACTGCGCTTGAGCTGCACAAAGTCGCCCACAACCTCCTCTATGCGTACGGCATCAAAAATTTTCTCTACAGTTTCTCTTGTAATCATTTTTTGGGGCAATTTTTTGGAGCGAAATAGCTTTGGACAAATTTAGAACTGAAAATTTTGATTTACACCCGCTCGAGCTCTTGCTTTACAAATTTTGCGGTGAAGCCTTTTTTGCTGCGCGCCATTTCTTCGGGAGTGCCAGTAAATACCAAATTTCCGCCTCTGTGTCCTGCTTCTTCGCCTATATCAATGATGTGGTCTGCTAATTTTATCACATCCAAATTGTGCTCAATCACCAATACAGTATTGCCCCTGTCTACAAGCTTTTGGAGCACATTCATCAGCACCCTTACATCTTCAAAGTGCAGACCTGTAGTGGGCTCATCGAGTATATAAAAAGTTTTGCCGGTATCGCGTTTGCAGAGCTCAGTGGCCAACTTAACCCTTTGTGCCTCACCTCCTGATAGCGTGGTGCTGCTTTGGCCTAGGGTAATGTAGCTAAGACCTACATCGTGCAGGGTTTGTATTTTTTGTAGTATTTTAGGTATATGTTCAAAGAAAACACAAGCCTCAGCCACACTCATATTCAACACATCTGAAATGGATTTGCCTTTGTATCGCACCTCGAGTGTTTCCCGATTAAATCGCTTGCCGTTGCACGATTCGCAGGGCACATAAACATCGGGCAAAAAATTCATTTCTATCAGCTTAACGCCCGCTCCTTCGCAAGTTTCGCATCGACCACCTTTTACATTAAATGAAAAACGACCGGGCTTATAGCCTCTGATTTTGGCCTCAGGTAGTTGCGAAAACAAGTCTCTTATCTGACTCAATACTCCTGTGTAAGTAGCTGGATTGGAGCGTGGTGTACGACCTATTGGGCTCTGATCTATATCAATTACTTTGTCGATATGCTCCAGTCCTTCAATTTTTTTGTAGGGCAAAGGTTTTTTCAAAGAATTGAAAAAATGTGCGGAAAGTATGGGGTATAGGGTTTCATTGATCAAACTCGATTTACCGCTTCCACTTACGCCCGTTACACATATGAGCATGCCGAGCGGAAATTTGACAGAGAGGTTTTTTAAGTTATTCCCGGTAGCGCCTTTGAGTACGAGGTGCTCTCCGTTGCCTTTTCTCCTCTTGGAAGGAATCTCAATACTGATTTCATCGCGCAGGTATTTGGCCGTGAGCGAATCTTGATTTCGCAATTGTTCGCTTGTGCCTTGGGCCACTATGTAGCCGCCATGTACGCCTGCACCCGGACCTATATCAAAAACATAATCTGCCACTTCTATCATGTCGCGGTCATGCTCTACTACCAATACTGAGTTTCCTATATCCCTCAATTTGAGCAGACTATCTATTAACTTTTGGTTATCGCGCTGATGTAAGCCAATACTGGGTTCATCTAATATATACAACACACCCACCAATTGCGAGCCTATTTGTGTGGCCAATCGAATGCGTTGTGCCTCGCCACCACTTAGGGTTTTGGAGGGTCTGTCAAGACTCAAATACCCCAATCCTACATCCAATAAAAATTGCAAACGGGTTCTTATTTCTTTGATAATTTCATGGGCTATAAGTTGTTGTCTTTCTGATAATTGAGACTCAAGCTGTGCCAGCCAATTGCCCAATTCATCCAGACTCATATGGCTCAAACCGCCTATATTTTGGTCTAATATTTTAAAATGAAGCGATTCTTCGCGCAAGCGCGTACCTTGGCATGAGCTACAGGTTACCTGATTCATAAAAGTATCGGCCCATCGCTGTAGTGTTTTGCTTTTTTCTTCTTGGCTTTGCGATTCGATGAAGCTGATGATACCCTCAAACGAAGTGCTGAACTTGCGGGTAATTCCTAAGTTTTTATTGTGAACTTCAAAGGTTTCGTTGGCGCCATGTAAAATGATGGTCATGGCCTCTTCCGAAATATCCTTCATGGGTGTATCCAAGTTAAAACCAAACTTATCGCCAATGATTTCCAGTTGATTGAATATCCAATTCTTTTTAAATTCTCCTAAAGGCGCCAAACCTCCTTTTCTGATGCTTTTTTCTGGCTGAGGAATCACTTTGGTCAAATCAACCTCTGCTACCTGTCCCAATCCATTGCATTTGGGGCAAGCTCCTTTGGGGCTGTTGAACGAGAAGGTATTTGGCTCTGGTTCTGGGTAAGAAATACCTGTAGTAGCACACATCAAATTGCGACTAAAATAGCGGGGTTCATTGTTGCCTTCCATCACCAGTAAAGTGCCATTGCCATGGTATAGTGCTGTTTCTATACTCTCCATCAATCTTTTATCGCCCGATTGCACTTTCAATCTATCAATCACAATATCAATATCATGCATTTTGTAGCGATCGAGTTTCATGCCGCTGCGCAGCTCCAATACTTCGCCATTGACCCGCACACGCAAAAATCCCATTCTACCTATTTGCTCAAAAAGATCGCGGTAATGCCCCTTGCGTGAGCGCACTAAAGGTGCCAAAATGTATAATATAGAATCTTCGTAATCTTCACAAATGAGTTCTGCAATTTGCTCCTCGGTATAGCTTACCATTTTTTCGCCCGTAGCTGAGGAGTATGCATCTGAAGCACGTGCGTAGAGCAGGCGCAAAAAATCGTACACCTCCGTAATAGTGCCTACCGTACTGCGAGGATTTTTATTTACAGTTTTTTGTTCTATAGCAATCACTGGACTCAAACCCGTGATGCTGTCCACATCAGGCCTTTCCAAATTGCCCAAAAACTGCCTTGCATAAGCCGAAAATGTTTCAATATATCGCCTTTGGCCTTCAGCATAAATGGTATCAAATGCCAAAGAAGACTTACCACTGCCCGACAAACCTGTGAAAACCACGAGTTTGTCGCGAGGAATCTTTACTTCAATATTTTTTAAATTGTGAACGCGTGCGCCCAATACGTGTAAATCATAGGATTCTGTTTCCGCTATGATAAGAGGCTGTTCGAGGTTTTCCATGCGTTATTCAACAGGGTTTTCCTCCATTATGTTTGTGCTATCAGCCTCCTCGATGTAATGAGGCATCACCCCTTTGAGGTCTGTCATGATGTGGTGATATCCTTTTTTTGGAACTTTGAAGTAATACGTATTTTTCTCGGTATTATTCAAGTAATTTTCGCGCAGCCAAGGGTTATAATATTTCAATAACTTATAAGTAATGCCTTGATTTTCTGAAAATTCGGCCAGATTTGCAATGGCAGTATCTATTTTTAATCGGCTCGTGGGTACTTCTTTGTATAGATCTACCTTCCTGAAATTGAACCCATATTTACGTGGGTTATTATAGATTTCTTTTACTGCTAAAATCCGAAATACATATCTGGAGGTTTCTTGGTTTAGCAATAAATCATAATAATTTTCTACTCCTTGTCGGTTCAATTGCTTGTTGATACCTCCCATACCCATATTATAAGAAGCCGCTGCTAGTGTCCATGATCCGAATTTCTTGTAAGCATCTTTCAAATATTTACAAGCGGCCACAGTACTTTTTTCCATGTGATAACGCTCATCTACCTCGCCATTGATGATGAGGCCATAATTGATACCCGTTTCTTTCATTATTTGCCAAGGTCCGGCAGCACCAGCAGGACTCATAGCATTGGTAAGGCCACTCTCAATCAATGCTAAAAATTTAAAATCTTCAGGAACGCCTTGTTCTTTAAGTATCTTTTCGAGTAAAGGAAAATACTTATGTGCCCTTTTAAAATAAAGCAAACCCTGCGATTGAAAATAGGTATTGGAGAGCAACTCTCTATCATAGCGCTCATACACTTCCGGATCGTCGTAGGGCACAGGTTCGTTGGCAAATGTGATGTCATCGGGCATGATGAGCGAGTACACATTGTATCGCTCATTGAATTCCTTCAAGAAATTCAAATCGGCAGTATGGTTGTCGGTTGCAAAGAGCAACAATTTATAAATACCTAAGGCCAAAAGGCTTATGGTAGTTATTTTGATCAGTTTATTCATAAGTAAAGGGGCTATCGAAATCTTGGAACAGAGGCGCTATTTTGTCTTTATCAGATAAAACGGGCTGGTCTACGTTCCATTGTATGGCAATACTGGGGTCATCCCAGCGCACCGAGCCTTCAGAGGCTTGGTTGTACATATTGGTGCATTTGTATTGAAAAACGGTATGATCGCGCAGGGTAAGAAAACCGTGGGCAAAGCCTGGAGGTATGAAAAGCATTTCAAAATTTTCTTCAGAGAGCTCTGCCTTGTAATGCTTACCATAAGTAGGAGAACCCTTTCTGATATCGACGGCTACATCGAGCACAGCGCCTTTGACTACACGTACCAGTTTACCTTGGGCAAAAGGCGGTTTTTGGAAATGTAAACCTCTCAATACTCCAGCATTAGAAAGGCTTTGATTGTCTTGGACAAAGGTGTAATCAATACCCAATTCTTTAAATTTATCAAGATTATAGCTTTCAAAAAAATGACCTCTAGGATCTGAAAAAACCTTGGGTACTAGGCGCAATAGGCCTTTGAGAGGGGTTTGTATGGCTTCCAAAATCAGTGATTTTTATAAGGCGGCAAAGGTAACTCTTTTGTAAACAAATATCAAGTGGCGTTTTGTATCAAACCACTGAAACAAAGTTTTCTGTAAACAAATATAAAAAATCACTCCACAATTTTCTCAATATACTCCGAGCTCATCAGGCCCAAGGCGCCCATGTATCGTAGCTGAAAGACAATCAGATCGTCCGTTTTGTGCTGCCGCGGATTGCTGCCTAGGTCTATTACCAACATATCCGAACTGGCTTCAATTATCTCTATATCAAATTCTTTAGGACTAATAAATTTGGGATTGATGTCTAGCAGGCCCATATCTAAAATGGCTCTAAAACTTGTTTTTTCAAAATCTTCCGGTTTGATACTCAGGTACATATCCCGCTACATTTTCTTGTTACTCTCCTATTGGAATCATAGGTTTTTCGTACAATTCAATTATTTCGGCAAATAGT
>CAYZUZ010000042.1:0-8467 GCA_964481795.1 uncultured Cryomorphaceae bacterium | reverse complement strand
TATAGTAGAAGCCCACCGATATGTGCAATCGGGTGTAAAAACTGGGAATGTGTTGGTGCGCAATACTGAGTAAGTATCTCTAGAATTTAAATGTTTGAGGGTACTTTAGCCGCTTCAATGGCTTAGCTATGCAAAAACTGTTTTTCAAAAGTGCTGCACTTTTTGTGGTGCTCAATCTTTTGGTAAAGCCCCTTTGGATATTCGGTATAGACCTACCTACTCAAAATGCAGTAGGGGCTGAAGCCTATGGTTTATACTATAGTTTGCTTAATTTTTCGCTCATTTTCAATATTCTACTTGATTTGGGCACCAACCATGCAAGCAGCCGAAAGGTGGCTATGGATGCCCAAAAACTGGCCCGCAGTTTTACTATTTTTTTTAGTTTGCGACTTCTGTTGGCTTTTGTTTATGCACTGCTTTGTATTGTTTTTGCTTGGATTTTACACTACACTTGGGAGGCCGTTTCGCTGTTAATTTTATTGTTGATCAATCAAATTCTCGCTTCTTTTCTGTTGTTTTTTAGAGCCAATATTGCTGCTTTACAAAAATTTTTCTTAGATTCTCTACTTTCAATACTCGATAGGGCAGGGGTTTTACTCATTGCTGGTTTTTTCCTTTATAGCCGGTTCAGTCCTTTTGAATACAATATTCAAACATTTATATATGCCCAAATGGCCGCTTATGGCTTGGCCGCTTTTATAGCTTTTGTATTGTGCTACAGGCAGTTGCCTTTTTTTAGATGGGTGTTTAAAATGGCCTATTACCGCGAGGCATTGCGCGAAAGTTTGCCTTTTGCTTTGCTTATTTTACTCATGGGTTTTTATACACGTGTTGATGCCATCATGCTAGAGCGATTGCAAGGCTCTGAGGCAGCAGGCCACTATGCCGCTGGCTTTCGTCTGCTCGATTTAAGCAATCAATTAGGCTATATTTTCGCTGTATTGTTGTTGCCTATGTTTTCTAAATTGATGCGTGATTATTCTGAGAGTTACGTGCTGGCCTTAGCAGCATTTAGAACACTTTGGTTTATTTCAATTCCTGTAGCTTTATGGAGTTTTTTCAATGGCGAATGGCTTATTTCATTTTTGTATTCTCAGCCGCATCCCGCTATGGTTCAATCATTTTGGGGCTTGATGCTGGCTTTTCCTGCCTTTTGTATCACTTATGTGTATGGCACTTTGCTCACAGCGCACGCGCGCATGAGATGGTTGAACCTTTTGGCCTTGTTTGGTTTTCTTTTTAATATAATTTTTAATGCTTATTGGATACCCAAATATGGGGTGCAAGGCGCTGTTATTGCAACTTTAATTACCCAGTGGGGTACTGCCATAATACAAGCTTTTTTGGCTAAGAAAATTTTGAATAAGTCTGTGGGTTTTCTCCCTTTAATTCAATGGGCTTTGTATCCTCTTCTGCTCATCGCTTTTTGGCTTTTGCCTTTTTGGAATGATATTTCCTTGATTATCAAAAGCTTCATATGGGTGCTTTTTTCTTTTGCCCTGGCTTATCCACTTCAGCTATTGCCCTTAAAGCAATTGATGCATTTGTTGCAACAAAGAGGTAAGATTTAAAATCGCCACCCTATACCCAATTCAATTCCACCTATATTTTCTGGCAAAGATTCATACATTTCATAAATGCCGTTCAGACCTAACTTGAGCTCTAAGCCAGAGGACCATGAATATCTGACTCCACATTGAGCTTGGTACAAATATCCGGAAAAATGACCGCCAATGGCTAATCCAAAATAGGGTTTCCAACTGCTATTTTTTATTGAATTACCTACGTATCTAGCTCCCCAGAATGGCAAAAACCCATCTCCAATGATAATGAACTCTGAAAATAATTCTACATGCCTAGTTGCCCTAAAATCAATGGATAATCTGGGCAATACAATGGGATATATAGGATCGATAAAGCCGCCTAAGTGTATGCCAAATTGGGGTTCTATTTTTTTTTCTTGGCTACTTTCACCCGTTTGGGCAAGTGCAGCTATGCTTGTAAAAATCCAAAAAATGGAAATAATGATTCTGACTTTCATTCTGATTTTTTTTCACAAATATAAAAGTCAGAATTTACAGTAATATGTTTTTTAAAACTTTTTTTTGAGTTGCATATGTGCCGAATGAAAATCATCCAGATGATGTAAAATTTCTAACAGAACATCTTGTTTTTCAAGGCTTAAATCGGCTATGATGGTTTGTGCTATGGGCGTCATGGCTACAAAGGCTTCTTGGATGGCTTTTTTGCCTTGCTCAGTAAGGCTTACCAACTGGGCTCTTTTATCAATGGGATCTTCAACTTCTTTGATGATGCCTTTGGACACAAGCCTTTTGATGATGCTCATACCAGCGGGTACTTCGGTCATATTTTCGTTTACCAAGTCGCTCTTGCGCATGTTTGGCCGTGTACACAAGGTAGCCGAAAATGAAAATTCTTCCATAGTAGAAAATTCCGTTTGCTTCAGCGCCTCTTTGTTGTAGATGCGCGCAAAGCGATTCATCCTACCTATCAAGTAAGCAATGCGTCCCGCCTTGGGCGAGTGTCTATCTATCGTGCGAAAGGTAGCTGCATTACTTTCGGTTTTGCTTTTTATGAAAAGGTATTCCACCAAATCATCATAGCTGAAATTTTCATTGATATGAGATAATTCCGTGGCGTGTTCAATAACCTTTTGCAAGGCTTCAAGTGGCTTTTGCATGTATTAAATAAAAATATTTCAAAAATAGGATAATTCATCGAACAATATTCTATTCTAATAGTTTTTTGCCAATAACTAAAATCCAATATGAGAAGTATTATCTTTTTAATCAGTGTTTTGTTCACGAGCCATGTTTTTAGTCAAGGCAATACCATACGTGGAAAAGTGGTAGATGAGCTCAGCAACGAGCCTTTGCCTTTTGCTGATGTAGTTATTAAATCCATCAATAAAGGTGCTACCACCGATGCCGATGGCAATTATCAAATTACGGGAATAGATGCCGGATTATACAATGTAACAGCTTCATTTATAGGATATAATTCAAAAACCGAGTTCGAAGTTCAGGTGGTTCGCAATCGTTCTACTATTGTCAACTTTAAATTGAAAGAGGCTTCCAATACCTTGGCGGAGGTAACGGTTTCTGCTCAAGAAAAATTTAACCGAAATTCTGAAAGCCCTGTTTCGTTAAATACCATAGGTATCAATGAAATACAACGCAATCCAGGTGCTAATCAAGATATTTCAAGGGTAATACAAGCTCTGCCCGGTGTTGCTTCTACCCCTAATTTCAGAAACGATATTATCATACGGGGTGGCGGACCAAATGAAAACAGGTTCTTTTTGGATGGCATCGAGATTCCGGCCATCAATCACTTTGCTACCCAAGGCTCTAGTGGAGGTCCTGTAGGTTTGATCAATGTGCAATTTATTCGCGAGGTAGATTTTTATACAGGTGCTTTTCCGGTAGAGCGCGGCAATGCATTAAGCTCGGTGATGGAGCTGAAGCTTAAGGATGGCAACGACGAAAAAATGAAATATGTTTTTCAGGTGGGCGCCTCCGAGGCTGGTATTACCCTCGATGGTCCTTTGACTAAAAATACCACTTTTATAGCTTCAGCACGAAGGAGTTACCTCCAATTTTTGTTTGAGGTAATAGGCCTTCCTTTTTTGCCCACTTACAACGATTTTCAGTTTAAAACCAAAACCAAACTAAGCGAAAAAAGTCAGCTCACCGTTTTGGGATTGGGAGCTATCGACAATTTTAGACTCAACCTAAAAGCCAATAAAACGGAAGATCAGCGCTATATACTCTCCTATCTGCCTGTAAATGAGCAGTGGAACTACTCCATCGGTGCTAAGTATACCTATTTCAGCAAAAATTCATTGACCAACGTAGTTCTCAGTCGATTCATGCTCAATAATTCAGCATTTAAATTTTTAGATAATGATGAAAATGCCCTCCAACTACTTGATTATAAAAGTCAAGAAATTGAAAATAAACTGCGTGTAGAAAATATCCGTCGCTTCAACGGCTGGAAACTCACCACCGGTGGGCTATTTGAACAGGTAAAATACAATACATCTACCGTTGATCGCAGATTTGGCGAGGGCAACGATCTGATTTACAATTCCGATTTAGTACTTTACAAGTATGGAGCCTTTGCCCAAGCAAGCAAATCTTTTTTCAATGAAAAGCTGGATCTTTCCGCAGGTTTACGTGCCGAGGGCGTCAATTTTAACGATCGCATGGCCAATCCATTACAACAGCTTTCGCCCAGGATTTCTGCTTCGTACAACATAAACAGCGAGTGGAGCATCAATGCAAACTGGGGAATTTACCGCCAGCTAGCACCCTTTACTACCTACGGCTTTCGCGATAGCTTGAACAACCTAGCAAACCAAGAAAGCAGCAATTTCATCCGTGCCGATCACTACATAGCAGGCGTTACCTGGTATCCCAAAGCATCGGCCCGTATTTCGCTTGAGGGCTTTTATAAGAGGTATTTTTACTATCCCTTCCTATTGCGCGACAGCGTATCGCTGGCCAATTTGGGAGGCGACTTTGGGGTTATTGGCAATGATGCGGCTACTTTTGACAATGAAGGTCGAGCCTATGGTTTGGAGCTTAGCTATCAGCAAAAACTCTTCAAAGGTTTCTTTGGAATATTTGCCCTAACACTGGTTCGCTCTGAGTTTCAAGATGCTCAAGGCAACTATGCCCCCTCCAGTTGGGATAATCAAATCATAGCCACCTTTACCGGAGGCAAGCGCTTTGGCAAAAATTGGGAGTTAGGTGCTCAATATCAATTTCTGGGTGGTTCACCCTTTACACCCATCGACTTGGTTCGCTCTGGTCAAATATCCAATTTCATTGGCAATAGTTTTGGCTTCAGAGATTTTAGCCAACTCAATACAGGTCGCAACGAAGGTTTTCACCGCGTCAATGTGCGCATTGATAAAAAATGGTTCTTTGCCAAATTCAACCTCAATGTATACTTCGACATCCAAAACCTATTGGCACAAGCACCTCAAGGAGCCCCACTCTTTGATGCTGTGCGCGACGAAATAGGCAATCCACTCATCGACCCCAACAATCCTAACAGCTACCAAACGCGTTTCATAGATCAAAGCTCAGCCAGTCCACTTCTGCCTTCCATAGGACTTATTTTAGAGTTTTAAGAAAAATCATTTGGGCGCCACCCCAGCCCAATGTCCTTGCAGGGTCATTGCGCTGCGGTCGGGCTATCCGCTGCTAGTCCTCGTCCCGAAAGCTTTCGGGACTGTGGGCTATCCGCTACTATCCCTGGCGCAAGCGTTAGGCACAAAATAAACACTCAAAAAAAAAACTGGGGAAACTTGAAACTGCAAATTGCGGAATAAACAAAACCGAATTAATCATGGGAATGGAGTGAGCTTAGCATTTCTTCGATTTTGCTCATTTTTACATTTTCTACTATTCTTATATGCGTATATATCCCTGTACTGACAAATAAAAACCCCATAAAAAGCCATAACGTATCTTGATTATATTGAAACATCGTTACAATTCCGATTAAAATTGAAATATAGGAAAACTCAAAATAATATCGGCTGCCACCGCTTATAAAAAAGTAAAAGAATCCTTCAAATACCTCTTTGAACGGATAGTCCTTCAAAGCATTTACTACCTGAAATTCCTTATCAGGATGGGAGATTATGGATGCTGCTTTACCTCTTTCTGACTCTATAACAGCTAAATATTTGGAGTTTAATGGGACACCTTTTTCAAATTGATTCAGAAGAATATCCAAAAATTTTTGTCTTTCATGGGCAATGATTGCAAACCCAGTGAGGAGCTCAATTTTATTGTCCGTTTGAATTTCAGATAAATATCTCTTTTTGAAAGCTCTAAATGCTCTATACTTAGACGCGCCTTTTGGAATACTTAAAATTTTATAGTAATCAATCATTAAGAGCTCAATTAAGGTATTGAATTATAAACCTTTACTTACCTACTGGTTTTTCATTTTTTTGAAACCAAGTTTACATTTATTCAAGTGAAAATTTCACATAAATACTAGAGTAATATTTAATCTTTTGAAATTGAATAACCTCATTATCATCACCTAAGCTAGCTGGTAATCCGCCTGTAACTATCGTGTTTACAAATCTTGTAGATTGAGCAGGAGCTTGTGAAATGTAGGCTGTTTGGGTATTTTCTCTAATAATCAAGGGTTTTCCTGTATTTTCTCCAAGGGTATTCAATAAATAATCAGCTTTGTTTTTAGCAGCTTTTATAGCCATTATTCGCACTTCCTTTCTCAAACTATCATTTTTTGAGTGGCTTACTTTAAGTATGGAAGCATCTGTAATTTCCAGATTATTAAGTTCTTGAAAAACCAAGCCAACGGTTTTAGCGTCAGATACTTTCAAAATATATTCTTTTTTTGTCCAAACATCCTTTTTCTGCCAGCGGATTTTCATATAGTCAGCATTTGCATCTGATAAATAAAAGTTTGACATATCAATTCCTAGAGTTTTTATGGCTGTTTTAAGGTTTTTTTCTTGTTCATCAATACTTACCTTGGTTCTATTCTCAATCCTCTCCTTTATAATTATCTCAATGTAAATTTCATCTGGAATTACTTCTAGTTCTGCTGTGCCTGTTACTTCAATATACGCTTGTTCTTCTGTCTTATTGGATTGCTTTTGACCAAAAGTCACCAAACTGGGGAGTAAAAATACAAAGGTAAAAATTTGTTTCATGAGGTTACTATAAAAAGTGTTTAGGTTTTTCTTTATTTTTTAATGTCTAAAATGTTTACTGTTTTTAGATTTTGAATTCAAGCAAGTAAAAATATTCTTCTCAATTGAACTTCTAATTTTATCTTATTTTTATTTATTATAAGTTTTTAATTCTTTCAGTGCTAAAAAAAACAACCTAGTTGTAAAGGAATTCACTTGAAGCTCTTTTGTTGCAAAAATTTTAAAGTAATTGAATTGATGCATTTTCAATTTTCAATTTTACGCAGTAGTAAGAAGTAAATGCAATAGAAATTGATCGCTTGCATTTTCAACTGCAATGGGATAAAATAGAAACCATAGCAAATAGTCCATCAATACATTTTCGTGGTCTGGTGCTGCGCTTATTTTTATATGGGTTTTGCCTTTCTCTACCATTAATCCATAAGCCAATAGGGTGGTTTTGTCATCCATAATTGCCCATTCAGCTATGGGATTGTTTCTTAGGGTTAAGGTATATTTTTTATGATCCATCTCCAATTTTGACTCATTGGAAAACCATTTTTCACGATAAGTTTTTGCTATAAGCTCACCTTGTTCGTTGAGGACTTCCAATGAGTTTTTCCAAAAACCAGTTCTTTGAATCAGATAGTTCTTGTTCTCCAAAGTACAATATGCCTTTATACTCGTGGAGTTTGTGTCTAAATTCATACGTCCCATTTCTTGGCCATCTACCTCAAACATATAGGTATGATCATCTATTTTTACCCATTTTCTTTTCATGCTACTCTTTTATTTACACATAATATGTGTTTGTTTTTAAACTAAATTACACCCAATCACCTATTTTGATTTCAAAGGAAGGGCAACGGTATGGTTTTTTTGGTACTTGAGTTTAGATAGATATTTACTTTTGTTTTAGGTATATATGTCTGATGTTATTTACACCTGATTCTCGTTCGTCGATGATAAATTTGTTGATGTGTTTTATGAGTGGAAATAATTTTAAAAATCCATAGTTTCTAGGGTCAAAATCGGGTTTCTTTTTTAAAATATAATTTCCCAAACTTCCTAAAAATGTCCAACCATCTTCATCTGATAACTCATTGACACTTTCAGTGAGCAAGCGTATGGTTTCAGTATCCACTTGACTCATAGGCTCATCCTTTTTAGGTTTTGAAAAAGCTTTGGTCGTATTTTTTGATTCAGTGGTTTTTGTTTTTAATATTTCCAAATAAATGAATTTATCGCAGGCTGCTATAAATGGTTTAGGAGTCTTTTTTTCACCAAAACCCATTACAATCATTCCTGCTTCTCTTAATCGGGTAGCCAATCTTGTAAAATCACTGTCGCTTGAAACTATGCAGAAACCCCCTACTTTTCCAGAATATAATAAATCCATTGCATCTATTATGAGGGCGCTATCGCTAGAATTTTTACCTGTTGTATAGCTGTATTGTTGTATGGGAGTAATGGCATTTTCTAGGAGCACATTTTTCCAGCCAGATACTGTTGGCTGTGTCCAATCCGCATATATTCTTTTGATGGTAGGTGTTCCATTTTTGGAGATTTCCTCCAACATTTCTTTCACATTTGAATAGGGAACATTATCTGCATCAATTAATACAGCTAGTTTGATTTCTGTCATGGTTTATTTATGTTTTATTGTAAGGATGTTATCTTAAATTTTTATATTGAAAATAAAAAGGCTAAGTACACGACAAAAATTATAAAAAACTGATTGTCAGTAAGTTATTGTGTGAT
>CAYZUZ010000041.1:0-8618 GCA_964481795.1 uncultured Cryomorphaceae bacterium | reverse complement strand
TTTTCGTACTCACCTGTAACTACAAATGCTCTCAATTCACCGTGCATTTTTGTTGAATAATTCTGGTCTTTGCCATTGCCAAACAATTTAAGCAATGCCTTGTGAATGGTAAATTTATCAAAACCAGGTTTGATCCACCCAAACATTTCAGGCTCATGATCTTCTTGCAACAATGTAATTTGATTGTCGTAAAATCCTAAAGATCCTTTTGCACCAATAACAGTTCCTGTAAGTACATTGCCAGAAACCACACGTGTATGTGCCACATCGGCAGCTTGTTCATTCACGATAGCCTCTATTTGCTGCCCTGGCTTCATTGAATAGTAGGTGGGGTTTTTTGCTTCGGGGCCAGTAATTGCTACTTTCTTTTCGAGATTTACCTTTCCGTAGTTGATAAGTCTTCCGATGATGGCTAGATCTTGGGGGGTAACCGTCCAAACGAGTTCTCCTTTGTTAATTGGATCTACGTGGTGAATTTGTACACCTACATTACCCGCTGGGTGAGGACCTGAAAAAGTGTGCTTCTCAATATTTGTAATTCCTTGAAAAACAGAGGCCCCTAATTGTTCTTTTCTAAAGCTCACATGAACTTTGCCTGAAGTCAATTTTTTCATTGCTTCAATGCCTGCATGTAAATTTTTTTCTTCACCTTTTAGGCAAAACTCAACCTCGGGAGCTAATGGTGATGAATCAAATGCTGAAATAAAAATGGCTTTGGGCGTGTGCTCCGGATTGGCAATAATACCATAAGGACGCTGACGTATTAAACACCAAAGGCCACTATCAAGTAATATTTTTGTAGTAGATTCTTTGGTTAATGATTTCACATCTACTGAACCCACATTTTTATATCGGGTTTCTTTATCAGCTAAAATTCTAATTTCAAGCAATTTACGTTTATCACCTCTGATGATTTCTACTACCTCACCGCTTACTGGGCTTGGTATAAAAATATTTTCGTTGTCTTTGGAATAAATAATGCCTTGACCAGCCAACACCTCATCGCCCTCGCGTACCATAAGCTTGGGGTACATCATTTTAAAATCAGTAGGTTTGATGGAGAATAAGCTCCCAGTATCTATTGTTTTTAAAGCTGTTTCTGCTTTTCCTTTTAGATTGATGTCAACACCACGAGTTATTTTAATGTCCATATACTTTGTTATAAAAGTGCTTGAATTATTGCGGCAAAATTAATATGCAGTTAATCTCAAGGCCCTGTAGAATATTATTTAGAATCGTTTTAATTAAAATTTATAACATTATGAAATTAAGACAATTGATGTGTTAAAATACTTTTTCAAATAAGCATTAATGATAACTTTTTATAGTCTATTAAGCTTTTTTTTGATTAATTATTTGCCATACCTTGGGCTATCCATTCTTCAATTTTCTTAACATTACAATCAGGCATTTTGGCGCCTGGCGGCATATTGTACACCCCTGCGTCGTGTTTGATTGTGGCCAAAAGCCCTCTTGTGTCTACAGCTGTTTTTACGCCTTGGTATGTGGCCAAGTTAACACCTCCATTTCCACCCGGACCATTGTGACAAGATACGCAGTTACTAGCCAAAATAGGCTGAATATCAGCAGAAAAACTCATATTCTCTGTAGCACAATCACCTCCACCACATTGGGTGGTGTTGGCTGCCCCTTTTTCTATCCACTTCACAATCAAATCGATACTACTCTGTGGCAAAGGAGATGAGGGAGGGGGTGGCATTCTTTCATCGGGGTCATTGGTCAATAATACCTCCACAATTTTGCTATCAAAGGGCTTTCCGGGTTTTACCTCTTTCATAATGCCTTCATAATTAGATAAATCTAAGCCATCTGCCTGCGTATTAGAATCATGGCAGCCCGATGAGGCACAATTAGACACAAATATGGGCAGTATTTCTGTTTCGAAGCAGATTTCCTTGAGGTCTTCTTCGTTTCGGGTAGTGCACTGTATAAGTAGGTTAGAGCCTAATCCCATCAAAATTAGATAAATAAGTGATTTATTCATTGTATTATTCTTTAAATTCTTTGGGCTTTTTTAGGGTAAATACCCTACTGATGTTAAAACCAAAATAGATTTCGCCCTCCAGCCAATTGCCCGTGGTTTGTGTCAAAAAAACCGGATCGCTCAGACCTCTGCTGTTGGTGATATGCAGTTGAAATACGTGGCCACCCGTTTCAATATCCACCCCTATGCTGAAGGCGTTGAGGTAGTTTTCTTCGCTTTCACCTTCCAAATAAGTATTTCTATTGAGCATGGGCAAATACTCTGCATTTAATGAGAGTCTTTGGGTCAACTTGTAGCGCACGCCTGCACCCAAAAGGTAGAGTGTATTGGGTTGAGCTGAGGTTTCGCGCAGATTGTAGTGTACTACTGTAGGCAGCAGCATCCATGAGAAGCTGCTGCTTTCTTTGCGTGCTATAATTGCTTGATTTACAAAGGAAAAACGGTCGCTTGTTAATCGTTGAAACCCATCATCGGGCCATCTTTGATTTTGATAATTTGCTGAACTGTACCAAGTAAGAGCCAGAGGGAAACCATTTTGTTTTTGTCTTAATACCTTGGCCTTAAACCAACCATCGTACATCTTCAAAAAATTGCTCCTGCCCAGTCCTATATTGATTCTGTCGTTGAGTGAATAATCTAAACTGAAGCGAACTTGTGCATTATCAAGACCTAGAAAATTATAAAGAAAATCGTCCGTTAAGGTGCCAAATCTATGTAAAATCACAAATTGCATTACACCGCCAGCGGGTATTTCATTGGTTTGTGCGTTTACGAGCTTGGTGCCTTTAAATGTAGCAATAATGGGCTCTTTCACAAGCTCTTGACCTTCGTCTAAAAGATCAAACAAATCCTCTTGAGCTGCAAGAGTGAATGAGCATACAAGAGCCATTACGGATATATATATCTTCATAAAACAATATAATTACTTCAAATATACGGGATATAGGTAGCTTTGGTTTAAAGATTTTTTTCAATTTTATTTATTTCAATCGAAATAAACTACTCCAAGAAAGGTAAAGTACTACAGGCCTAAGAATTGTGCTACTTGGTGGTACACTTCTGTGGGTTGTTCGGCATGTATCCAATGCCCTGCATCGGCTATGCCCACTAGTTTAGCATTTGGAAAATGCTTTAAAATCAAGTGTATATCTTCGTCAGGATTTATGTAATTAGATTTTTTACCATACAAAAAAAGTGTATTTACATCAGAATAGGCAATGTCAGGTAATGCCTGCCCTACCTCTTCTATCTGCTCGGCTATCAAATCTAAATGATACCTAAATCCATAGTTGCCTTCTTCGGTTTTATACAAGCTTTTGAGCAAAAATTGTCTGATTCCAAAATCTTTAATTTTTATTTTGAGTTGTTCATCTGCTTCATTTCTGCTACTTATTGTATTAAAATCTAATGACTTAAGTGCCTCGATGATTTCGTGGTGGTGTACGGGGTAATACTTGGGTGCAATATCAACCACTATGAGTGATAGGATATGCTCAGGTCGCATGGTTGCGTAAGTCATGGCGGTTTTTCCTCCGAGCGAGTGACCCAAAAGGTGGAATTTTATGAGGTTTTTCTCCTCCACATAAGCGTCCAAATCATCTACCATATCTTCATAGGCGAGTGACTCTGTCCAAGGCGAACGCCCGTGATTGGGCATATCGAGCACATGAACTTTAAAGTTTAACTCTTCCCACTGCTTGGCAAGGGTAGCCCAATTATCGCCCATGCCAAAAAGACCATGAAGTATGAGCAATACTTGAGCATTGCCCTCACCGTAAATTTTGCTGTGCAGCATATTATCTTCTATTTTCTGGGTTCAAGATGAAAGTTTTGAGCTGGTAGCGATCAAAGAAACGGGTCACGAGATTTCTATATTCATCTTCGTTGAAACTTCTGTAGGTTTCCAGTTGTGTAGAAGGATTGAAAATGCGGCTGTCAAAGCCAAATTTTTCTACATTGACCATAGAGGATTGCCAATATCTCGATGTTTTTTCAAATTTCTTGATTTCTTGAGCGTGTTGCTCTTGTATTTTCAGAATATCTTGACCATTGATTCTTGATTTCAATTGCTCAATGGTTTCGTGAGCTGCATTTGTCAATTCATCTACCCTATCTGGTTCGCAATTGAAACTAATGATGATGGTATATTGGTCATTGTGAGGGCTGTTGATGCTATTTTGAACGCCCACTCCATATACACCTCCCATTTCTTCGCGCAGGTTTTCTCTTAACTTGAGTCGCACCAAATCGCAAGTAGCTTGCAACTTCAACTTTTCAGTTTGGTTGCTTTGGAAAGGACCCGAAAAAATGAGTCTCACCTGTGTTTTTTGAGCCTTGCCCATGGCGTATTGTATCACCTCCTCTTGGCCCTTGATTCTAAAGTCATTGTCTACATAGGCCACACCTTTGGTGGGTTGACTGGTGAGCGAGGCCAAATAGTTTTTGGTATATTCGAGCAATTTGGCTTCGTCGAAATTACCGGTAATAACCAAGGTAAACTGATTGATTGTGCTAAATCGTTCTGTGTAGGCTTTTTGCATTTCTCTTAAATCCATGGCGTACAACTGTTTAGGAGTGAATAGTGTCGTTCTATAATTATTGTCGTACAACTTCATATTTATATTGGCATTCAAGAACACATCTGGATTGTTAAATACATTTTGCAGATACGTTATTTCTCTATCGCGTACATTCTCAAAAGCAGTTTGATCAAATCTAGGTTCACTGATATAAAGCCTCATCAGTTGAAACATATACTCCATATCATCGGGTGAACAGCCTCCATACAATCCATGGTAGCTATTGGCTAAATAAGGGGTTACGCCTACTTTTTTACCACTGAGTATTCTTTTGATATCGGTTGGATTCAGGTCTGATAAACCCGATTCTTGCAGTACCGATGTAGCATAATTTGCACTTAAAAAACTCAAGCTATCCAAAGCCGAGTTGCCGCCATTGGCAAACATCTCAAAGGTAATTTGGTCTTTTTCAAAATCTGTTTTGCGGTACATCATTCTAAGTCCATTGCCAAAACTCACTTGCTTGTATCCCAAATCATTGAATGTAGAGCTCATCTGAATATTATCATCTTCAAAGCCCTCTACACCGCGAGTAAGAAAGTCACGATTCAATTCGTATATATAAGGTGTAGGTTCCATTTGCTCTGTATTGCTTAGTTCTTGCGCCAAAACTTCATCTACCAAAGTGCCCATTTCATCATCTTCCGGCCCGGTATAACTTATATATTTATGAGGCGAGCTTAAATAGCTCTTCAAGGTTTCCGTAAGTATTCTGTTGTTGATGCTGGTTTCGTAAGTATTAAATAATTCGAGTTCTTTTTCAGGACTTAAAAATACAGATTTACCCAATACATGACTTACGAGTTGTCGGGCAATTCTTTCTGAATTGGTATTATCTTTTTCCTTTAAGGCTGCTTCGAGCTGTTTTTTAATATTGCGTTTGGCATCGCTTACCTCTGCATCGTTGAATCCTAAAAATGCTGCGCTGCGCGCTATGGAAACGGCTAAATGTAAACCCTCTATGGTGCTCATTTCTTTGGTAACGGCATAGATATTTAAAACACTGGTTTTGCCCAAATCATTGCTCAAACTATAATAGACATTAGCCACTGGCTGATTGGGTTTTCTCAAAATATCAGCGCTACGGGTGGCTAAAATTTGATTGATCAGTTTGAATTCCAATTGCTTGGCATAATCTACCTCGGTTTGAGTCCCTACTTCTGGTAATCTGTATTTGATATTGAGCATTTTTGTAGTAATCTCAGGGTCGGTAGCCGCAACCGCCTTGATAGAGCTATCGAGTGGTAGGATAAATTCTGGTCTTTTTGGGGCTTTTCGCTTGTTTTTCAATTTTCTGAACTTCTTGCGAATGAGTTTTCGAGTTTCTTTTTCATCCACATCACCTACTACTATGATGCTCATAAGTTTAGGTCGGTACCAATCTGTATAAAATTCTTCAAAAACCGATTTTTGGGCTGTTTGAATAATGTCTGGTTTGCCTATAGGCAAGCGCTCCGCATAGCGAGAATTTTGATACATTACCGGAAATGTAACCTGCTGAGCCCTCTGATTGCCACTTAAACGCGAACGATACTCTGACATTACCACGCCTCTTTCTTTTTCTATTTCGCTCACTTCCAGGGTAATATCGCCCGACCAATCTCTGAGTATTTGCAATGCCCTGTTGTAATAGCGCATACTATCGGTACGCGCTTGCAGCATATAAACGGTTTCTTCAAAAGAGGTGTACGCGTTTAAATCAGGGCCAAATTTTACGCCTGTAGTTTCTAAAAAATCAATAAGCGCTTGTTTTTCAAAGTTTTTGGTGCCATTAAAAGCCATATGTTCTAGAAAGTGAGCCAAACCCTGCTGATTCTCATTCTCCATATTGCTGCCGGCCCTTACCACCAATCTCAACTCTGCGCGTTGCTCAGGCTTGCCATTGTTGATGATGTAATACCGCATACCATTCCACATTTTACCTGTTTTTACCCCTTCGTGCAAGGGTAATTTTTTTTGAGCCAACAGGCCTCCGCTGATCAAAAACCCTATGAGGAAGATGGAAATTTTATTGAACATAAACACTGTTTTTTAATTGAATTTTATATGAATTAATAAAAGGCTAAATTAAATCAAGTAGCTACAAAATTGTGTACATACACCAATCATAGCAAAATTTTAAGGAATCTAAAATCAATGAGCTTGTAACTTTTGTTTCTTTAAACAGCTGCTAAACTCCTTAATTTTGACCCACTAAAAAACAATTTTAAAAATCCACATAGCCCTATCCGATAAAAGAAAATAAGGATGGTTTATGTGAACCAAAATCCATTTAATTAAATTTTATAATCAACAAAATGAAGTACTTAGTAATTTTAGCCACAGCCTTAATGATGAGTTTACAAGCTTGTAATGCTCAAAATGCAGGTGAATCGAATGTGAAAAATCTCAATGCAAAAGAGTTTGTGCAGGAGCTTAAAAACGATAAAAATGCTTACTTAATAGATGTGCGCACCTCAGGCGAGTACAATCAAGGCAACTTATCAGGAGCAGAAAATATTGATTTTTACAGTGCCGATTTTAAGGCCAAGTTAGAAAAATTACCCAAAGACAAAACCATCTACGTATATTGCGCCTCGGGCAACCGCAGCGGCAAAGCAGCCTACACTTTGAACTCTATGGGCTACAAAGTTGTAAATGCTAGGGCTGGATACGGTCAGCTCGCAAATACCAGATAAAAAATGAATAAAAAAACACTTGTTGTCTTAACCTTAGGGTTTGGAATATTTTTTACACAACTGGCTTGTAATGAGCAATCAAACACTCAAGTTGAAAACAAATTAACAGGTGATGCTCGCGTAGATGCAGCTACTATAGTAGAGCAGGCTACAAAGGCCATGCAAACAGCACTTAAAAAATCCATTGGCGAAGGTGACTTGGTCAATGGATTGAATTATTGTAATGTTCAAGCCTATCCTATCACCGATTCTGTAGCAAAACACTATGGTGTACAACTCAAAAGAACTTCGCTTAGGGTGCGCAATATTGCCAACGAACCCGACTCTACTGAGTTGGTAATACTTCGCAATTTACAAAAAACAGCCTTTGCAGGGGTTACCCCAAGCCCTATGATATTGGACATCGACCAAGAATATTACAGGTACGTACATCCCATCATGATACAACCTATGTGCCTCAACTGTCATGGGTTAAAAGAGCGAGGCGACATTGCCCTTGCTACACAAAAAGCCATCGACGAACGCTATCCGCTCGATAAAGCCTATGATTACACACTCAATGATTTTCGTGGTATTTGGACAGTTCTTTTACCCAAAAACATAGAAAATCAACCTGTTAACTAATTTATTTTAAAGTCATTCAGAAGGCTTCTAAATAAGTATTTTTCGATTTTTTGCGCTTTTTAATAGCGCTATATTTGCCCACATGAGCAACAAAGTATTACTAATGATTTTGGATGGCTGGGGAATACCCGCCAACCCTGAAGTTTCGGCTATAGAAAAAGCAGAAACACCTTTTATCGATTCGTTGTACCGCAATTATCCCAACGCCACCCTGCGCACCAGCGGTATGGATGTAGGCTTACCTCATGGTCAGATGGGCAACTCCGAGGTAGGACATATGAATATAGGAGCTGGCCGAGTAGTATATCAAGATTTAGCAAAAATTCATTTGAGCATAGAAGAGGGTGATTTCTTCAAAAATGAAGTTCTTGAAAATGCCTTTAAATATTTAAAAAACAATCCAACGGCCAAGTTGCATTTGATGGGCTTGGTAAGCGATGGAGGCGTGCACTCCCACATAAACCATCTAATTGCACTCATGCAAAAAGCGCATGATGAAGGACATACAAAAACCTACGTACATGCATTTACCGATGGTAGAGATACCGACCCAAAGGGTGCACTGGGCTACATGGAACAGGTAGAAAAAGCTGCCCAAAAATATGGAACCAAAATAGCCTCTTTAATAGGAAGATACTACGCCATGGACCGCGATAAGAGGTGGGAAAGAGTGAAACTGGCCTATGACCTGCTCATTAAAGGAAAAGGTGAACATTTTCCAAATGCACAAGA
>CAYZUZ010000040.1:0-8805 GCA_964481795.1 uncultured Cryomorphaceae bacterium | reverse complement strand
CTAATTTTTTATTCTGATGCTGCGAACGGTTGTCCATGCTTACCACACTCATTCCTGTAGGCTTGTGGGTAGCTCTTATAGCAGAGCTCACCTTATTCACATGTTGCCCACCAGCACCCGAACTTCTTATTGCCTGATATTCAACATCTTGATCATTAAACTCCAACCTATTCCACATAGGAAGTTCCTGAATGCCTATAAACCAGTTTTTTCGCTTCTGCAATTTTCTAAAGGTGCTTTTGCCTATCCACTGTACACTGCCTACCCAATCTTCAACAAATGCCGAAACTTCATTGCCCGAAAATCTGACCAAAACCGTTTCTATGGTGCCGTTTTCCAGGCCTTTTACCCGGTGCAATACTTCCGTTTTTATGCCTTTGCTTTGGGCTTCGTCTATGATTTTTTTAAGCACTTGGGCCACCACCCAAGTACATTCTACCGGACCTTTGCCAGCAGTTATTTGTAATATTCTATTTAAATTTTTCATTTCTTTCGCGTTTAATTTTTAGTAGCTTTTCCAGCTGTTCGCTGCTAGTCCGCAGGCAAAAAAGCAGGTTTTGTAAGGTTGTGTTTCGGGCTTCTTGGGTCGCCCTTACACGCCCACAAAACCCAGCTTTATGCCTTTGCGGGCTATTCGCTTCCATCTGGGCTAGGGCTCGCGTGTCCCGTTTAGGCCATGCGTACCACCTTAGGTGTAAAACTTCCCAGTACATCTATTAGCTCGCTTTGATAATTCATTACTTCCTGTATGCTCTTGTAAGCCATGGGTGCTTCGTCTATACCGCCACCCATCAGCATTACATCGTGCTTTTTGAGCTCTTTTTTCATCTCGCTGTGTGTAAACAAACGCTTACAAGCACCCCTCGAATGCAACCTACCTGCCCCATGCGATGCCGAATCTAAACTACTCGGATTTCCTCTGCCTCGCACCAGGTATCCTGGCTCCGTCATAGAACCGGGAATAATGCCCAAAACACCTTTTTGCGCGGGGGTAGCACCTTTTCGGTGCACGATACACTCACGGCCCTCAAGGGTTTCTTTCCATGCAAAATTGTGGTGATTTTCTATAGTTACTACCCTTTTTTGTCCCAATGCTTTTGCTATCCTACGGTGTATATCATCATGACAAGCTTTGGCGTACTCGCCTGCTAAATTCATGGCCAACCAATACTCCTGCCCTGCTTGCGAATCCAGCTCCAGCCAAGCCAAATGCTGCACATGCTTGGGTAGTTTACATTGTTGGGTAGCCAAGCGGGTGTAGTGCTCTGCTATATTTGCACCCAAACTTCTGCTGCCACTATGCGACAAAACGGCTCCGTACGTACCTGGTTCCAACTTCCAACTAGGCTCCACTTCATATAGATGTACAATGCCAAACTCTACAAAATGATTACCGCTTCCTGAGGTTCCCAATTGCTGATAGGCTTTTTGTTTTAAAGATTTCAGCAAGGAAATTTCATTAAATCCCTCATGACTAAAAACCTCGTGATCAGCTGGATTTTTGTGGATTTCACTCATCCCAAATTTGGTGTGCTCGCCTAGTATTTTCATCAATAGGTCATTTTTACCTTTCAAAAAATGAGCAGGCAAATCAAATATCGACAAACTCATTCTGCATCCAATATCTACACCTACTCCGTAGGGTATCACTGCATTTTCTGTAGTCAAAACACCTCCTATAGGCAAGCCATAACCGCTGTGCGCATCGGGCATCAAAGCCCCTGATAGGGCTATGGGCAGTTTCAAGGCTTCATACATTTGGCACTTGGCTTGTTCATCTATAATGGCTTCGCCAAAAAATGCAAAGGGAGCTCTGGTGGTTTTCAATATTTGCTTGCAATCTGCCTCGGGCTTCAGCAAGCTATCAGCCAACAAGCTCCAGGTTTCATCTTGAAGATATTTGTCGGGCCATTGCAAAACCTCCTTAGCTTCTTGCATCAGGTTTGCTTTTTTATCGTTTTTGCGATGTTTATTTATGTGCGCTAGTACTAGATTGAGCGCATTATTTTTTGGAAAACCCATTTGTATCAGGTCTTTTCCTTTTAATCTATTTCCCATGATAATTAATGATTGAATTTGAACTTTTTGTAAAAGATCAAGGTGACCGTTTTGCGGTCTTCATCAAACTTCGAGACAAAAAAAAACCGAAGATTGGACATCTTCGGGCAGTTTATATCAGTAAGAATTTTGTAGAATCTAACTAAAAATGCAACGAAGACGATGTTCTACACCAGTAACTACTGATGCCAAACGGGGGTATACATTCAATGAGAACATGTCTTTTGGTTATTAAAGGGTTGCACTTATTTTTCGGCTGCAATATTACAAAAAGATTTACTTATGTGCTTCCTAATTTTTTTATTTTGTTTAAAATATTTGAAACAAAAGCTTCAAATGTTTTCATTATACAGAATTAATCTTACGCAATAAATTGATACTTATGAAATAAATTCTAGAAATTGTACTTAAAAAAATAAATTTTCAATTTTGCATCGCTAAGACCTTAAATGCCCATTTTAAACATGTTTAAAAAGATTTTCAAAACACATTACCAAACAGAAAAAACCGATACAGTGTAATTTTTTGTGATTAATCTTTACTTTTAGCCTTTAATACAATCCTTTTTATGAAACATTTTTTACCCTTCCTTCTACTTTTTGTTGGAATTGCAAAAAGCGGCCTTGCACAAGATTATTTTCAGCAACAAGTTGATTATACAATAGATGTGCGCTTAGATGACCAAAGACATATGCTCTTAGGTCATATTAAAATGATTTATACCAATCAGTCGCCCAATACTTTAGACGAAATTTACTTATTGGCTATGCCCAATGCCTATCAAAAAGGAACTGAGCTACATCAGCAAGTGCTCAACCAAACCATGAACAGTCCTGCAAAATATTTTGAAGATGAGGAAAATCTTGGTTTTATGGATTCACTTCAAATAAAAATAGACGGAATGCCGCACACCTACACGCATCCCAAAGGCCAACCCGATGTGCTTCATATAAAACTCACAGTACCTATTCAATCAGGGCAAAGTGTTGAAATTACCACACCCTTCCGTGTAAAAATTCCCAATGCACTCATATCTCGTTTGGGCCATCTAGGTCAAGATTATATGATCACACAGTGGTATCCCAAGCCAGCCAAGTACGACCCCAATGGATGGCATCCATACTCGTATCTTACTAAAGGTGAATTTTATAGCGAATTTGGAAGTTTTGTTGTGAACCTTACATTGCCCGAAAATTATTTTGTAGGAGCCACGGGTGTATTACAGAACGAAGATGAATGGGCACGCATAAAAACCCGTGCTGAGCAAACAGCCTTGGCAGATGCTAAAGAGGATAAACTGCCCAATTTAGAAAGTAAAGGACTTAAAACCCTCACGTATCTACAAGATCAAATCCATGATTTTGCTTTTTTTGCCTCAAAAACCTTTCATGTGCAAATACTTGATTTTGAAGTAGAAGGAAATCCTGTAACAGCCATTGCCATGTATCAACCCAAAAATGCTCAAGATTGGGCCAAAGGAGCTGAATACATTAAAAATGCTGTTCAATTTTACAGTGAGCAAGTAGGCCCTTATCCTTACAGATATTGCACCGCTGTAGATGGCACTATTGCTGCCGGTGGCGGTATGGAATATCCCATGGTTACGGTAATCGGGAATATGAACTCTCCATCGAGCTTGGATCGGGTTATTGCACACGAGGTGGG
Source organism: uncultured Cryomorphaceae bacterium (assembly GCA_964481795.1). GTDB lineage: Bacteria > Bacteroidota > Bacteroidia > Flavobacteriales > Schleiferiaceae > CAYZUZ01. The sequence goes on along the minus strand of CAYZUZ010000040.1, from coordinate 5,082 downwards.
TCACAACTGGTTTTATGGGATTTTGGCCAGCGATGAGCGCAGATATCCTTTTATGGATGAGGGAATGAACTCATTTGTAGAGAAAAAATATATGGAAAAATATTACCCCGATCAAAAATTATTACCCATCAAAGCCTTTGGTGCCGATAAATGGAAAAGCAATGATCAGCACTATTTAACCTACAAAATATCAGGCAGTTGGAATACCGACCAAGCCATGGATTTACCCGCGGCCACCTATTCAGATATCAACTATGGCAGTATCGTGTATGCCAAGTCATCTATAGCTTGGGATCACCTGCGCGGCTACCTGGGCGATGAAATATTTACCCAAGCCATGCACGATTACTACAATACATGGAAATATCGACACCCCTCGCCCATCGATTTGAAAATGAGCTTTGAAAAAAGTACAGGAAAAGAGTTAGATTGGTTTTTTGAAGACGTAGTAAAAACCACTAAAAAAGTGGATTACAAAATAGTCTCTTACAAGCAAAAAGAAGGTAAAAGCATTGTAAAAGTCAAAAATACAGGAGGAATTGCAGCTCCTTTCCCACTCACCTTTAGCAATGGCGAAACCCTTTGGGAAGAGGGCTTTAGCGGAACAAAAACAATTGAATACCAAGACGATAAAGGCATTACAGTCACCACCAATGCACAAAATTCAGCTTTGGATATAACGCTAGCTAATGACGCACAATCTACTGAAAGAGGCGAAGTTAATAAGCTAAAATTCAGTTTATTACCTTCTTTACCCAACCGCGAAGAGAAACATGTAGTAGCATCACCTTACTTAGGCTACAATGCAGGCGATGGACTCATGCTAGGCGCTATGTTGCACAACCGCTCTCCTTTTGGCAAAACCTTCGAGTATTATATAGCTCCTGCTTTTGCCTTTGGCTCAGGTGATTTGGTGGGCTTGGCTGGTTTTAATTTACAATTTTTTCCAGCAAAGAGTAAGATTTTCCAACGCATAGCCCTAGAAAGTGAAGTAAGCAGATTCAATATAAGCAGGCCTGATGGAGATTTATTTCAAACGAATTACTACAATAGAATTAATCCTGCTTTGGTTTTTGATTTTAAAACCAAAAATCGCCATAAGAATATCAAACATAATCTTACACTGCAATTCAGGAATATTAACAGTGTTATAGAACCTAGGTCTTTGCCTGGATTTATTCCTTTTGAATTTGATATAAGATCATACGAAGCACGCTACGCTTATAAAAAAGTGAATTATTTATGGAAACAACAATTAGAAGTTTCTTTAGAACAAGTATCTTCAAAACAAAATACTGGAAATCAGATTCGTTGGGTAAACAAATTGGGTACTACTTATTATATAGACCGTAAATACTACAAAAAGAACACTATATCGCTTAGAGTGTTTGCTGGCTTGCAAAGTCAATCTATGAGATCAGGAAACGAAATGAGGCTCAGCGCTTGGTCAGGAGCTCAAGATTATAGGTTTGATGAATTGATGTTTAACAGAACACCCAATGGCTCGCAGTTCATGATGCAAGAAGGAGGCTTTTTTGTAAATACCAACATTATGGCAGCAAGCTGGATAGGCTCAGGAAGATTGGCCATAAAAATACCCTATCTACCTGTAAAAATGTATTTTGAAGGAGCTGCAATGGACCAATCGTTGGGTTTAACAGGAGGAAATGACAATACTGAAATGAAACTTTTTAGCTCTGGAGGTTTACTCATTGACCTTATCCCCGATTATTTTCAGATTTCTATTCCATTGTACCTCAACAATGAGTTGAGCAATCAACTGGGTGAATATAAATTGCCTGAATTGATTCGCTTTAGCATAAACATTAGAGGTGCCAATCCGTATAGATTGATTCGCAATTTTGTAAGATAATCATTATTTTATTCAGAATTTAAAGCAAAGAACTAAAGTTGATTTTGGTGGATATTCTCATTAAATAAAAACTTATAAAAACTTGAATATGAAAGAATAAGGTTTAACCTATATCCGTTAGCTTTAGCCTAACTACCCATAAGCCTTATCAAATGAACAAGTCTTTTATTTTCAATGCTTTAATACTGTCTTTAATAGTAATAACCGCTTGCGGTAAGAAACCAAAAGCTCAAAAACGGGTAGATTTACACCCCGATATGGGTATGTACATCAGTGCCTTTAGCTCAGGGCATTTGAATCACAACCAGAGTGTTGAGATTTATTTTACTGATGATTTTGTAGATACTGCCACTTTTGACGATTCCTATTTGAGCTTTGAGCCCAAGCAAAGTGGAAAAATCTCTTGGCCTGCTCCAGGGGTTTTGAGATTTACCCCCAATGAAGCTTGGATGCGAAATACTTTCTATACAGCCAAGCTATCGCTAAAAGAATTTTTGGACGTGCCTGCCCATGTAGCAGAACTCAATTTTCAATTTTATGTGCCTGATATTCAGTTAGAAATAGCTGAAATATTCATTGAACAACCGCAAAAAGACCAGCAAACAGCAAAAATATTCTTGCAGATATCAGAAGATATTTCGCACGAAGCTTTAAAAAACGCCTTTCAACTCGAACTGCAATCCAAAAAAATTGATTTTAAAATTCTACAAGATCCCTTAACGCGTCAACCCATTATTGAAACCCAAGAAATACCGATAGAAAAAGATAAAAAACCCTTGTTACTGACTTGGAATTTCAATGAAATGAAGAGCAACACCCAAGGTCAAGAGACATTTTTGTTGCCAAACAATCAAAATTTTAACGTTTTTAACCACCGAATATACAATGGCGACAAACCAGTAATTGAGGTAAATTTTACCCAAAAATTAAAATCAAAATTTGATTATTCGGGCTTGATGACGCTCAACCGAATGCAGATTTCTAACTACGAAATAAGTGGCAATACACTAAGAATATTTTTGGATAAGAAACTCAATGGCAATCAAACACTTGAGCTGTATCAAGGATTTGCCTCAGAAAAGGCAAAATTCTCAAAAATCGTACGTGTTCCTTTAGATTTTGGCGAAAAGTTTCCGAGTGTAACTTGGTTGAATGCCGGAAATATTGTGCCCGGCAGCGGACAAATAAAGGTGGCTTTTAAGGCAGAAAATCTGAAATCTGTACAGTTGAAAGTAATAAAACTACCGGAGGGAACCCTCGTAAAACCCTTTGATCGCAGCCCGAGCGACTTAGAATACTTGGGCGAAGAAGTGCATACAGAAAAGCTGATTTTGAGCAAGTTAAACAGTCAAGAAGAATCTATTTATGCCCTCGAACTCGAGAATTTGATTTCGCCAGAGCCAGGCGCATTATACCATTTGCAAATGAGCTTCAGTCATTTAGATGCTGATTTGCCCTGCTTGACACAAGAAGCCGTAAGAAAACTACCCTGGCCAAGCAAAAATGAAAGAGAAGATCATTTTTATGACAACTACAACTACCGCGATAGAAACAACCCTTGTACTCCCTCCTACTACAGCTCCAGTCGATTTATTGGCAAGCTTATTCTAGCAAGTGATTTGGGAATCATGGCCAAACTAGCGGCAGGCAATGAATTGACAGTGAGCGTACAAGATTTAAAAACCACCGATGCCATTCAAGATGTATCCCTCACTGCTTACAACAAGAAACAACAGCAAGTAGGCCGTGGAATCACCAATTCTAGCGGAATAGCACAAATATCTTGTAGCGATGAACCCAATTATTTGGTGGCCCAAAAAGGAAAACAGCGCAACTATTTAAGTATGGAAAATTACTCCTACCTAAGCACTTACAAATTTGATGTGGGGGGCCAGGCGGAAGAAACAGATCACAAAGGCTTTGCATATACCGAAAGAGGTATTTGGCGTCCAGGCGATACCGTACATCTGAGTTATTTACCTCCGGCCAATGATCAAAACAAAGTAGAAAATTTTCCCACAAAAATAGAAGTTTACAACCCTCAAAACAGATTGGTTTACAGCAAAGTAATGCTCAAAGGCCTCCATGATATTTATTATTTTCCTATACCCTTGGCTACCCAAGCCCCCACAGGAAATTACAGAGCCAAAATAAGGTACGGACAAGAAGAACTAAGACATAATTTTAAAGTAGAAAACATTAGGCCTGAGCGACTTAGGCTTAAATTTCGCTTTCCTGAGCAAAAATTTGACCTTTCGCAATTTCCAATATCACTGCAAGGAAAAGTGGAATGGCTTATGGGAATGAAAGCCAAAGATTTACGCGTGCAGCTCAAAGGAACTGCCACAGGCAGCGATGTATATTTTAAAAAATATAACAACTTCCTTTTCAACCACGAACGGAGCCAAAGTACGGCAAGCATAAGCAGTACCATGGCCACTACTAAAACCGATGCCGAAGGAAATTTTGAACTTGATATCAAAAAATTTGGCGAAACACTGCTACACCCTGTAGTACAAGCACAGTGCGAGCTGCAAGCCTTTGAAAAAGGCGGAGAATTCACCTCGCTGAAAGGGCAGATTGCCTACTACAACTACGATCATTTTACGGGTATGAATATTACAAAAAATTGGTATAAAGGCGATACTGCGCTTATTCCCATTGTAGTGATCAATTCCAAAGAAGAATGGGTTGCCCAACAGCAAGTAAAAATAGAAGTGATTTTTCGCGATATGGAACAGTATTGGGCATTGCGAAACAATGGAGGTGTTTTTCACGAAGAAATAGCCGATAAAGTATTGTACTCGAGCATATTAAATCTAGAAAGTGGCAGTGCAACTTTTCCACTTTACATCGATTATACCTATCCTGAATACGTGAGAATCAAGGTAACGAATTTAGAAAATTCCTATATCACCTCAAGTTATAAGTACCTGAGTACAAAAAACGATGAAGTGAATCAAAACGATGAAGAAGAGGAATATTATTACGATGATTACGACGAACCCTACCGCGATAATACACCCAGAAGAAACGCAGCACCTACCACATTTCAACCCCAATTAAGTAAAGATTCAGCACGAGTAGGCGAAGAAATATATTTCAATTTTTCGGGGGCCGAAGGCGCTAAAGTTTTGCTCAGCTACGAGGTAGGGTCGCGCATTGTAAAGCAAGAATTTCATGAATGTACAGAAGGCAATAATCAAATT
>CAYZUZ010000039.1:0-8948 GCA_964481795.1 uncultured Cryomorphaceae bacterium | reverse complement strand
ATAACATCAAACAGAAAAATTCATAAAACACAAACATGAAGTATATTTTAATAGCTGCATTAGCGCTAAGCAGCGTATGGATACAAGCGCAAGAAGGAGCAAAAGAAGCAAAAGAAACCCTCAAGAAGGCATCAGATAAAATTAAAGCTTACGAAAATGCCCTTATTCAATTTGAGTATTTATTTGAAAATAAGAGAGCAAAGCCACCTGTATCACAAAATGAAAAAGGTGAAATACTCATTTCAAAAAATAATTACTTCCTCACCTTTATGGGTACCGAGCAGCTATTCGACGGCAAAAAAACCTATAATATTTTACGAGAAGATCAGGAAGTTCAAGTTTTTGAGGCAGATGAAGACGATGAAGACCTTACACCTGCCAAAATTTTGGATTTGTACCAAAGCGGCTACAGCTACAGCTCAGGCGGTACACAAACACTTTCGGGCAAGGTTTATAAAGTAATTATACTCACACCCAAAGCAAGCGCAGAAATAGATTATATAGAAGTGTACGTTTCAAAAACTACAAACGATTTGCACAGCATCAAGCAAGTAAACCGCGACGGCAGCAGCACCAAATTCACCTTAGTTAGCTTAAAACCCAATCAAAATCAATTGGCTAAAAAATTGATTTTTAATAAAAAAGACTTTCCAGGCCTCCGCATTGTGGAGTAAATATTTTGAAAAAACTCGATTTATACATATTAAAATCTTTTATAAGACCCTTTGCCATTACATTTATTGTAATGGTTCTTTTTTTATTGATGCAATTTGTATGGAAGTACATTGATGACCTAGTAGGCAAAGGCGTTGAATGGTACTATATTGCAGAATTACTCATGTATTTTGCTGCGCAAATGGTGCCCATGGCCATACCACTTTCAGTACTTTTGAGTTCATTGATGACCTTCGGCACCCTAGGCGAGCACAACGAATTAGTGGCCATCAAGGCCTCAGGCATATCGCTTACTCGTATGTTGAAAATATTGAGTATTGTAGTGATTTTTATTGCTACAGGTTCATTTATGTTCAACAACTATGTGATTCCTGTAACCAACTTGAAGGGTGAAACCCTACTGCGAAACATCTCACGAAAAAAACCAGCACTCAACATAAAGCCAGGAGTTTTTTATAATGGAATAGAAGGTTACTCCATCAAAATAGGAAATAAAGAAGGAAAAAATGGCAATGAGTTATCCAAAATTTTGATTTATGACCATACCGATAAAATGGGTAATATCAAAGTAGTAGCCGCTGAAAGAGGTGAAATGAAAATAACCGATGATGATTTATATCTCACCATCAATTTGTACGATGGCTACTCTTACGAAGAAATGCAACCTGCCAAAAGATCGGAGCGCGAGAAAAATCCTTTTACCAAAAATAAGTTCAAAGCCAGTTATATACGTTTTGATTTGAGTAGCTTTAAAGCGGGAGATTTGCGCGAAAGCGATGGAAAAGATTTTACCATGCTCAATGTAAAACAACTGGTGCTTACACGAGATTCCATAGACTCAGTATATCAAAACAGAAAGAATGAGTACACCGAAATGATGGTAGATCGCTTTGCTTATGGTTTAGATAGCTCAGCTACCGAGGCATATACAGAGCTAAGCGATACTCTTACCCAAAGACTTAGCCATGTAGAAAAGCAAAATGCCTTACAAAATGCCAACCGATTGGCACGAAGCAATCTTGCTTACTACGAGCAGCAGCAACTTGAATATCACTGGCGCGAAAAACAAATAGCGCGATACAACCTAGAGCGCTACAAAAAATTTAGTGCTGCGGGTTTGGCTTTCATCTTATTTTTTATTGGTGCTCCCCTCGGGGCTATCATAAGAAAGGGTGGGTTGGGCATGCCTGTGGTTATCAGTGTTATAATCTTTATTATCCAACACGTAACCACCTTTACCATGGAAAAATTAGGAAGAGAACTGGTGTGGACAGAAGAGGCAGCTATTATTACTCCTATGGCAGTTTTTATCCCCATTGCCCTATTTTTGACCTATAAATCCTCAACCGATTCATCTATTTTACAATCAGATGCATATTTGCGATGGATAGACAAACTTAAAACCCGTTTTGCTCGTTTCATAAAAAAGAAAACTGACTTTTAACTTAGTATGAAGGTTTTACTACTTACCAATAAATACCCCTATCCTGCTCGCGATGGTAGTTCTATAGCCATCATGAATATGATACATGGCCTACTCAGCACAGGATGCGAAGTACATTTGGTAGCCCTCAATGCTAGTAGGGTATATGTGCCCCCAAGGCCCATTATAGTAGATGAACCCGGTATGCTGAGAGTAAAATCGATGCGTGTAAACACTAATATTACACCTTGGGGTATATTGAGTAATCTGTTTTCAAGTAAATCCTATCATGTAAGTAGGTTTTATAATAAAAAATTTGAAGAGGAGCTCAAGGATATTTTGATGAATACCGCCTTTGACATTATACAGATAGAAGGCGTTTTTATGGGCGTATACCTGCCTATTATTCGAAGAGCGAGTCATGCCAAGGTGGTATTGCGTGCGCATAATGTAGAGCACTTCATCTGGCAGCGATTGATCTCTAAACAAAAAAGCTTCAAAAATCTTTATATCAGTTTGCAAACTAAGAGACTCAAAAAATTTGAGATCGATGTACTACAAAAAGTAGATGGTGTGGCAGCTATCTCGGAGGTAGACAATAAAGAATTAAAAAATCTAATTGCAGATAAAAAAAACAAAGTACATACCGTTCACTTTGGCTTAAAAACACACAGGTATAAATCGTATGCAGAGCAAACGGGCGGACGAGCCGTGGTGGTTTACATTGCATCGTTTGATTGGTTGCCCAATTTACAAGGCATCGAGTGGTTTTTGAATAAAGTATGGCCAAGTGTAGTGCAAAAATACCCAAGTGCTGAGTTTCATTTGGCAGGCCGCAATATGCCCCCCAAGCTAAAAAACCGAAAAGATAAAGGCCTGCGCATCATAGGAGAGGTGTCTGATACCGCTACCTTTTTACAGCAAGGTCGATTGTTGGTTTTACCACTCCTCAGTGGTAGCGGGGTTCGCATCAAATTATTAGAATCATTGGCAGTAGGAATACCTGTAATAAGTACAACAATAGGCGCTGAAGGGGTAGATTGTAAACATGGGGAGCATCTTTTAATCGCAGATAAAACCCAAGATATGGTCAATGCTATCTGTTTGCTACTCGATGACGAAGGTTTGCGACAATATTTAGGCAAAAATTCAAGGAAATTGGTACAACAACAATTTGATTTAAAATTTATTTCAGAAGATTTGATCAACTTTTATCATCGCCTGCACCGAACTCAAAAAAAAGATATTAGCTAAATATTCTCGCCTTATACCCATAAAATATCGCCTCGCAACAAAAATAATTTTTGCTTAGAGACTTCAAGTCTATTTTAGCCTCAATAAGAGGTTTTTATGCTACTGTTAAAAAAAATTATTACTTGTTTTTTTATTGTCATAGGGATAATACCTACTATGGCGCAAGATTTTTTTTATAAAAAAATAAGCAAAGAATCTGGCGCTCCAGGTGTGCCCATATACAACTTGTATGCAGGCAACAAAGGCTATCTTTACATAGGCACCGAGCTGGGTTTGTATCGCTACAATGGCAGGATATTTAAGCAAATTCCTTATGCATCCAAAGGTTCGTTGGCTGGTGGAGGTATAGTCCAAGATGATCAAGGCATTGTCTATTTTATGAATTTCTCTAATGAGATTTTCAAAGTTCAAAATGATAGTTTGTTCAAATTCAGCTTTGAAAACAAATTCTTAGATTTTGATAATATCATTAAAATTTTGATTGTAAAGGATCAAATTTGGCTGCTATCGTATATGACCATTACAGTTTTGGATTACGAAGGTAATTTGATTAAAAACTCTGAAATCAGTGAATTTCTGAGTGAGGAGATGGCGGTATTTTCTGATATGATAGCCATTGAAAATGAAGTATGGATAGCTGCCGGATACGATAAGTTGCTACAGTTTAAAGGGTTGGGAAAACCCACCACACACTTATTACCCCGCGTGTATTCAAAGCACACACTTACTCAATACAAAAATGAAATTATATCGGTACAAAAAAACTCCAAAAAACCCATACTGCTGAGATACAACATCAAAACCAATGAAAGAATAGCCTTACCGATAGCTTTGCCCAAAGGAGCTGTTATTTATCGAGTAAAATCTTTATTTGATCATTTGTATATCTGCACAAGCAAAGGCTTATTGCTCGTAGCTGATGAAAAGGGCTTTCTAAGCCAACCATCTATTTATTTTCCAGATACTAGGATCAGCGATATTGCCACTGATTTTGAGGGAGATTTATGGGCAGGCTCTATTGAAGGAGACTTGTATTTTGTACCTAGAGTAAAAACTTATCAGGTATTTAATCCGAATACGGGCAAAAGTTTTGGCCCAATTACCTGTGTATTAAAGAATGACAGCAATGATTTAATAGTATCTGAACTTACGGGTGAGATACATCTTATGGATAAAAAGCAGAATAAGTCGTACAAATTACAATTGCCCAGTGGCAATAATGTGCAATCGTTGAGTTTTGAAGATAACCAAATACTTACGGATGAAGGCTTGGTGAGTTTTGAAAATAACAAATTTATAATCAATGCTTTAGAGCTAGGCAATAGCCGCACACTATCTGATGAAGGTGATATTTTTGTAAGTGGTTCTGTAAGTACTTATTTGATCACACAAAGACCTGATTTTCATAGAGAAATCGTGAAAAAGCTAGGATCCTATTTTGAACATGACAAGAAGGAAAATTACGTGTCATTTGTACTTGACCCCAATCGGTCGAGAGATGTGGTTTACAACGATGATAAAAAAATCCTCTATTCTGCTACCATTAAAGGCTTGGTAAAGTTGGATTTAAACATCGGAGAAAAAATCTATTTAAAAACTAAAAACCGAGAAAGAATAGTAGCCAAATCACTTTATATGAAAGGCGATAGCCTCTGGGTAGGCACACTCAATGATGGGGTATTACTATTTGTAAATGACAGAATACAGGCTCATTATAAGGGTGGTAGCGAAATTTCAAGCAATTTTATTTACAAAGTAAAACAATACAATCAACTGCTTTATGTGCTCAATAGCAATGGTTTGGAGCGTGTAGATTTAGTAAACAAAAACAGCAGAAACATTACCCTCGAAAACAGCTTGAAAAACCTAGCCATCAACGATTTTGAAGTAATAGGCGACACAGCCTACTTGGCCACTTACAAAGGCTTGTATAAAATGTTTATCAGAGCCGACCATGAATTGATAGAGCCCAGGGTATTTATAAAAGGGCTGAAATACACCGATGGTCAAGATATTGAGGTGATAAACGGCAAAGCTACCATTAAAAATAAACCCTTTTATATTGATTTTGATGCCATTAGCTTTTCAGGCGATGGAGCTATTAGTTATGCGTATAAGTTGCAGGGCATTTCAAATACATGGGAGGAAGTTTCTGTTACAGCCGATAGATTGCTCTTTCCGGCTTTGGCCACTGGCGAATACACTTTCGAATTGATAAGCATCAATAGCTTTGGCAGAATCAGTTTGGAGCCAGCACAACTCACCATTGAGATATTGCCACCCTTGTACATGCAGTGGTGGTTTCTTTCCATCATTATATTATTGGTTCTCTCCTCCATCTTACTTATTTACAATTTTGTAAAACTCGCCTACCTACGCAAGCAAAAAAATGTAGATCAGCTCAATCACTTGCGTCTTACCGCCATTAGAGCCCGTATGAATCCTCACTTCATTTACAACGTAATGAATACGATTCAGAGTTTAATCATCATAGGCGACAAAAAAGCAGCTACAGTAAACCTCGGAAAATTTGCTGATTTGATGCGTCTTATCTTAGATTTGTCTGATAAGCAGAACATCACTTTTCAAGAAGAAATGCGAACGCTTAGGTTGTATTTAGAATTAGAAAAACTCAGGTTTGATGAGGATTTTGAATACAATTTGCAGGTAGATGATGAGTTGTTAGAAATTAATCCTGAGTTGCCAGGTATGCTTGTACAGCCATTTATTGAAAACTCTATCAAGCATGGTTTGCTGCACAAAGCGGGCGAAAAAAGATTGATTGTGAAGTTTGAAATAGGTGGTCAACAAGAAATACGAGTAACTATAGATGACAATGGAATAGGAAGAAAAAAAAGTGAAGAACTAAATAGTAAAAGAAGGCGCTCAAGCCCTTCCTTTGCCACAGAAGCTATTTTGAGTAGAATAAAATTGATCAATAGCCAACAAAGAAGAAAAATTGTAATACAAATATTAGATAAAGTAGATATAGACCACAAAGCATCTGGCACTACAGTAGTGCTGAGCTTGCCCATAACAGAAAAGCTTATTTAAAAACCCCCTAGAAATAAAAAAAAATGAATCAGAAAAAAATTAAAGCACTCATTGTAGATGATGAAAGCTTAGCCCGTCAAGGTCTTAACACCTTGCTTACCGAAAATTTTAAAGATACCATAGAAATAGTGGGCGAAGCCAAAGATGTACCAGAAGCTGTATTGAAAATCAATAAATTAAAGCCTTCATTGATTTTTTTGGATGTAGAAATGCCTGGTTATACAGGACTTCAATTACTCGACTTTTTTCCTAAAGCATCGGTTGATTTCAAAATAATTTTCGTAACCGCTTATTCCGAATATGCCATCAATGCCTTTGAATTAAGTGCCATTGATTATATACTCAAGCCAGTATCGGTAGAGCAATTGGGTAAAGCCATTGATAGGGTTAAGGATTCTCTTACTTCAGAATTAAGCATCGACAACCAGCGATTTGATGCACTTATTGATAATATCAACAACCCCAATGATCCTAAATTGGTGCTGCCTTCTTCCGAAGGAATGGCCATTATTCGATTGCATGAAATTGTGTTTTTAAAGGCTGATAGCTCCTATACCGAAATCTATTTAACTGACAATACCAAGCTTTTCTTAAGCAAAAAACTTTTGGAATTTGAAAAGCTGCAAGACCACGGCCCCTTTATGCGTGTGCATCGATCTTTTATTGTTAATATCAATAGAATCAAAAAGATACTAAAACACGATGGCGGAATTTTGATGGACAATGGCAAAGAAGTTTCCTTGGCCTCAGATAAAAAACAAACCCTTATAGAACGCCTAAGTACTGTAAAAATTTAAATACTCTGAAATTCTAGATTAAAAGGAGCTGTAATATTCATTACGGCTTTTTTTATGCACATATTTAGTAATAAGTAATTGATGTATGTGCATAATAATGAGAGGCTTAAATGCAAAATAAATCAAGTTTTTGATGCATTTGGCTTTACTTTAAATTCAAAGGTGTTCCATGATTTTCAATTCTTGTACATATATGAAACAGATTTTTTATTCACTCTTTTTTTGATGCAAAATATCTTAGGTTTGCACACTTAAAATAATAATAAAAATGTATCGCACTCATCATTGTAACGAGCTTAATATCAATCACATAAAAACTGAGGTAACTCTAGCTGGTTGGGCTCAAAAAGTAAGAAAGCTAGGTGCCATGACTTTTATAGACCTGCGCGACCGATATGGAATTACCCAACTTGCCTTTAACGAAAATACACCCAAGGAGCTTTTGGATGCAGCTTCCAAAGTAGGTCGTGAATTTGTGTTGCAAGCAAAAGGCATTGTGAATGAGCGCGCTAGCAAAAACACAAATCTGCCTACAGGCGAAATAGAAATTCAAGTTACTGAGCTCAAAGTACTCAATGCCAGCCAAACACCTCCCTTCACCATAGAAGATGAAACCGACGGTGGCGAAGAATTGCGCATGAAGTACCGTTATCTTGATTTGCGACGCAATCCTTTGAAAAACAATTTGATGTTGCGCCATAAAGTGGGGATGGAGGTGAGAAAGTATTTAGATAACCTAGGCTTTTTGGATGTAGAAACACCGTATCTCATCAAATCTACGCCCGAAGGTGCTCGTGATTTTGTGGTGCCAAGTCGTATGAATCAAGGTACTTTCTATGCCCTACCTCAAAGTCCACAAACCTTCAAACAACTCCTTATGGTGGCGGGCTATGACCGTTATTTTCAGATAGTAAGATGCTTTCGCGATGAGGATTTGCGTGCCGATCGACAGCCCGAATTTACACAAATAGACTGCGAAATGGCTTTTGTAGAGCAAGAGGATATCTTACAAACTTTTGAGGGTTTGGTAAAACATCTTTTGAAGCAAATCAAAGGGGTTGAAATTCAAGAAGTGCCACGCATGACCTACGACCAAGCCATGCGCACTTATGGCTGCGACAAGCCCGATATCCGATTCGGGATGAAGTTTGTAGAGCTAAACGATAGGGTTAAAGGCCGCGATTTTAAAATATTTGACGAGGCTGAACTCATTGTGGGTATCAATGCAGAAGGTATGGCACATTACAGCCGCAAGCAAATAGATGCCTTGATTGATTTTGTAAAACGACCGCAAGTAGGTGCATCGGGTTTGGTGTGGATTAAATACGAAGAAACAGGGCTTAAATCGTCGGTAGATAAATTTTACAACACAGCTGATTTAGAGCAAATAGCCCAAGCTTTTGACGCTAAGCCAGGCGATTTGATGCTCTTGATGAGCGGAAATGAAGATAAAACGCGCAAAGCATTGCACGAACTGCGCATGCATTTGGGCAACGAATTGGGGCTGCGCAAGAGTGATGAATACGCTCCCCTTTGGGTGCTCGATTTTCCTCTCTTGGAGTGGGACGAAGAAAGCCAACGCTACCATGCTATGCACCACCCATTTACCTCGCCCAAACCCGAAGATTTACACCTACTAGATACCGATCCAGGCAAGGTAAGAGCCAATGCCTACGATATGGTACTCAATGGAAATGAAATAGGTGGAGGTTCCATAAGAATTCACGATCGCAAGCTTCAAAAGC
>CAYZUZ010000038.1:0-9149 GCA_964481795.1 uncultured Cryomorphaceae bacterium | reverse complement strand
CAAAGGGGCCGCCTGTGGCATTTAAGCCTACCATGAGCCCATCAGGATCTGTGGCCGAAATGTTAAAGCTCACAGTTTCGCCTGCTATCACACAAAATGGTCCTACAGGTGCTATCACAGGTGGCTCATTATTACACACCCCAATGGTTATTTGTAAATCGCGGGTAATACGACCAATGAGGGCATAGCTGCCTGAAGGTCCTTTTCTAAACTCACTCACAGCAATGGCAAAATTGAACAGACCCGGATTTTTGGGAACATTCCAAATAAAATCGCCCGACGAAGGATTGATAAAAACCGAGTCTTGCACAAAACTAGGTGCATAGGTAGAGGCGAATTCAACCCCCTCTGCCCCTCTGCAATTGACCAAACTAAAAACCAAGCTGTCGCCATCGGAGTCAAAAGCCCCTAAATTGTGTACAAATTGCTTGTTGGTGCATCCATCGTCGATAGGTGGATTGAGCAATACAGGCGAAGTATTAACCCCCAGCAATGGATTAATAATCAGTGTACTGGTAATATAAAAAGGAACATTCACCGAGCCTGGAATATTATTAACCCCAGCATTTCGATTGGGATCTTCCATACTAAGGGTATACACCCCAGCCGAAGGATAGGTATGGGTACCTTGATATCTATTGATGCGCACATCGGGTATGCCAGGCAATAGTTCGCCCAAGCCATTGGTGCCACAAGGAGCTCCTGAATTGCCATTCACCCTAGGAATCTCAGTAGTTGTATTGTCGCCCCAGTTTAAGAAAACCGTGCAGCGATCGGCAGGTGCAGAATCTTTGGTGTAAGTGATTACCGTGACCTCATACGTAAGTCCACTCACCCAGCGATACACAATTTCGCCAGCGCGATTGTGTGTAGCATTTGAAGTAAAGCAACCTATGAGCAATAATAAAATAAAAACCGATTTTTTCATCCTGAAATAATAAACGAAGTTATTAGAAAATAGGTTTTAAAAAATCAAACATTGATTGAAATGTAGCATTTTGCTTATCATTTAACGCTTTTTTTTATTTTACGACACAAGGTATTATCCAAGTGGCCTCGTTTGGTAGTCTGTTTTACAAGTACTTTTGTGCACCGTGTATAAGAACAATTAATACATTTATAAAAATGACAACAAAAAAACCCCTTATTACTGCTTATAACCATGAAGATGTTCAAGGTCAAATATTTTTAAGCCCCGATTTTGAAACCCTAAAAAATCACATATCCAAGCTCGACCCTCAATGGCAAAAACCTTTTGAAGATGCCTCTAAAAAGTTCATCCTCATCAGCACCCTGCCTTTAATTATAGCCGTAAAAGTATCGGAAAATACAGATTACAAGAACATAGAAAAAATAAGGGTAGTAGGTGCGGCCTTGCTTGCTACCTTAAAAGATTCCCAAGTAATTGAAGTAAAAATTGCAGGAACAGAAGACTACGAATTAGCCTTAGCTGAGGGTTTGGCGCTTGCCGCTTATAAATTCGATAAATATTTGAAGAAAAAGAACGAGCTATATCCCAAAACAATCTATCTGCAAAACAGCACATCAGAAGCCAGCACCGAGCTCAATCATATCGTAGATGCCACCTACACCTCACGCGATTTGGTCAATGAGCCCGTATTATCGCTCAATGCTGAGGGACTATCTGCCTACATAACTGAAATGGGCAAACAAATGGGAATACAAACTGAAATTTTTCACAAAGGAAAAATCGAAGCCTTGAAAATGGGAGGCTTACTCTCGGTAAACAAGGGTTCGGTAGATCCGCCCACTTTTTCTATAATGGATTACAATCCGGAAGGCGCCACCAATTCCAAACCCATAGTTTTGGTAGGCAAAGGCGTAATGTTTGACACCGGTGGCCTAAGCCTAAAACCAACAGCAGGATCAATGGACAGCATGAAGAGCGACATGGCAGGCGCAGCAGCAGTGATAGGCGCCATCAAAGCCTTGGCTGCCAATGGTATCAAAAAAAGAGTAATAGGACTCATACCTGCTACCGACAACCGTCCGGGATTTAACGCAACCACACCGGGCGATATCATCACCATGTACGATGGCACCACGGTAGAAGTGCTCAATACCGATGCCGAAGGCAGATTGATACTAGGTGATGCATTGGCCTATGCCAAAAAATACAAACCCCAATTGGTTATAGACCTAGCCACTCTTACCGGGGCGGCTGTAATGGCCGTAAGTATTTACGGAATAGTAGCCATGGGTACAGCCGACGACAACACCTTTGAGCAGGTAGAAAAAGCCGGACAAAACGCTTATGAACGCATAGCCCGATTGCCCTTTTGGGATGAATACAAAGAGATGATCAAAAGCCCGATTGCCGATTTGAAAAACATAGGAGGTCGCGAAGCAGGAGCCATTACCGCAGGTAAATTTTTAGAGCATTTTACCGATTATCCTTGGATACATTTAGATATAGCCGGCCCATCCTTTTTGGATAAAGGAGATGCCTACCGCACCACAGGAGGCACCGGGTCGGGGGCACGCTTACTCTACCATTATATCAAAAACGCATAACTATGAGCGAAGAAAATAAAATAAAAATAGGCATCACCTGTGGCGATTTGAATGGAATAGGCATGGAGGTCATCATAAAAACAATGATGGACAACCGTGTTTCTGAGCTATGTACACCGGTACTATTTGCCTCAGGCAAGGTCGTGTCTTATCATCGCAAAGCATTGAAAGCCATGGACTTCAGTTTTAATATCATCAATAAAATTGAAGACATGAACGAGAAGCGACCCAACCTACTCAATACATGGCGCGAGGAAGTAAACCTTGAATTTGGCAAACCCAGCAAAGAAGTAGCTGCATATGCCGTAAAATCGATGGAGGCAGCCACCGAGGCTCTTAAATCTGGCCAAATAGATGCCGTGATTACTGCACCCATCAACAAACACACCATTCAATCAGAGGTGTTTAATTATCAAGGACATACAGAATACTATGCCCACGAATTTGAAGGCAAGGCACTTATGTTGCTATGCACAGAGCACCTAAAAGTAGCTGTAGCTACCGGCCATATACCTATAGCTCAAGTAGCCTCTACACTCAATAAAAAGCTGATTTTGGAAAAAATCCATATTTTAAATCATTCATTGAAGCAAGATTTTGGTATCGTAAAACCAAGAATTGCAGTATTGGGGCTCAATCCGCACAAAGGTGATGAAGGCTTAATAGGCAGCGAGGAAATTGATTTTATTGAGCCTGCCATCAGGCAAGCATTTGATGAAGGCGTTCACGTATTTGGACCCTTCTCAGCCGATGGATTTTTTGGCACACAGGCATTTTCAAGCTACGATGCCGTATTGGCCATGTATCATGATCAAGGGCTGATACCCTTCAAAACTTTGGCCTTTAATAATGGTGTTAACTTTACGGCAGGCTTATCTGTGATTCGAGTATCGCCCGACCATGGGCCTGCTTACGACCTAGCAGGTAAAAACGAAGCCGATGAAAACTCCTTTAAGCAAGCACTGTGGATGGCTTGCGACCTAGTAAAAAACAGAGCCCAATATGCCGAAATGAACGCCAATCCATTGCCAATCAGCAAGAAACAACGCGATACAAGAGATTAAATATTTTTTACTAATGAACCGCTTTTTGTTTAAAACTTGAGCCTATATTTGCACCCTTGTTTTAAAAACCTGCATTTAGGCCATTGAAAAACACATTATTGGTTAAAAACCAAGTGGTTGAACCCGATAATCAGCAAAAAGGAAAAGCGTAAATACGATGAAAAAGAAATCAAAAAATTGGAAATCTGCTTACGACATACCTTTTTCAGGTTTAAAACTAGGTATGCACGAGTTCGATTTTGAGCTCAAGCAAGCGTTCTTTGAGGAGTATGATTTTGAGGAGTTTAGAGATGCTGAAATACAATACACCATTCAAATGGAAAAGAAAAACACCATGCTTGTGTTTGATTTTCAGATGAATGGCACAGCTACGGTAGATTGCGATTTGAGTTTGGAGCCCTTTACGATAGCCCTAAAAGCCACATGGCAATTGATTGTGAAATTAGGCTCGGAGTACATAGATGAAGATGATGGCGTAGTCATCATACCGGCAGACGAGCATCATTTCAATTTGGCAGATTATTTATATGAAATAGCTGTGCTCTCTATACCCAAACGCAAAATACACCCCAAGGTAGAAAGTGGCGATTTGAGCACCGAAACCCTAAAAAAACTCAGAGAATACCAAATAGAAGTAGTAAATGAGGAAGACCTGCAAGAGGAAACAGAAACCCATGCCGAGCAAGAGCAAGCATTGGAAGATACAGATCCTCGCTGGCAAAAATTGAAAGATTTATATAAAGATTTAAACTAAATAGTTAAGATAGACCATGGCACATCCCAAGAGAAGACAGTCCAAAACCCGTCGTGATAAAAGAAGAACGCACTACAAAGCTGTAGCACCTACAGTAGCAATATGTTCAGTAACGGGCGAATCACATTTGTACCACAGAGCTTATTGGCATGAGGGCAAAATGTATTACAAAGGCAAGGTAGTTATAGACAACGAAGTAGCTGAGGCTTAATAATGCCTTGGGTATTAAATATATAGGCAGGCATTTTCGCATTGAAAATGACCTGCTTGTTTTGTTTATGCCCATTCAACTTGTTTAATTTTAAAAAAGATTTGCTGTATTGATTGTTTTTGCTTCAATTTGCTCCGCATTACATTTTATGTAAATGAATGGAAAATTAATCCAACCAAAACACAAAAAACAGCCCCATTAAATCGAACATCCTCATGCAGCCAATACCCAAAGCAGCCATCACAGCAGTAGGTGGTTATGTTCCAGAGTTTCGACTTACCAATCAGATTTTGGAAACCATGATTGAAACTTCGGATGAGTGGATTACCTCGCGTACCGGTATCAAAGAGCGGAGAATACTCAAAGGCGATGGACTGGGTATGTCGTTTATGGCCAAAAAAGCCATTGAAGAATTGCTGCAAAAAAGAGGCATTTCAGGCGAAGAAATTGACTTAATCATTTGCTCTACCACCACACCCGATATGCCTGTGGCAAGCACTGCGGCATTTTTATGCAGCGAAATAGGTGCAAAAAACGCCTTTGGATTTGACCTACAAGCCGCATGTTCAGGGTTTTTATTCGGCTTGGTTACCGCATCGCAATACATTGAAACCGGAAAATTCAAGAAAGTATTGCTTGTAGCAGGCGATAAAATGTCTTCCATCATAGATTATACAGATCGCACCACTTGCGTCATTTTTGGCGATGGTTGTGGTGCTGTATTGTTGGAACCCAATTACGATGGATTGGGCGTGCAAGACTCTATTTTGCGCAGCGATGGCGTAGGGCGTCAGTTTCTGTACATCAAAGCAGGAGGTTCTATGTATCCGGCCACTAAAGACACCATTGAAAACCGCGAACACTACGTGCATCAGGAGGGGCAACAAGTGTACAAATTTGCCGTGACCAATATGGCAGAAGTATCAGCTACCGTTATGGAGCGCAATGGCTTGGATGCCAACACAGTAGATTGGCTCGTGCCGCATCAAGCCAACAAGAGAATCATAGAAGCTACCTCCAAAAGAATGGGATTGGACGAAGAGAAAGTGATGCTCAACATCCACAAATATGGCAATACCACCAATGGCACGCTTCCTTTGTGTTTGCACGATTACGAAAGTCAATTAAAGAAAGGTGACAACCTCATATTTGCCGCTTTTGGTGGCGGATTTACCTGGGGTGCCATCTACTTAAAATGGGCTTACGACGGTAAATAATTACCAGTCAAAAAGTTAAACCCTGTATTTTAAATTCAAAAATGCAGGTACTTGTTGCAAAAATCTTATTATGTTTGTTCACTTATATACCTAAACTTTTTTCTTTATGGATATCAAAGAAATACAAAATCTCATAAAATTTGTAGCCAAAAGTGGAGCTTCGGAGGTGAGCTTGGAAACGGAAGATTTCAAAATCACGATCAAAACTCCTTATGGAGCTGCTCCTGAGTTTCCTACCACACAAATGGTGCCTATGATTCAAAGTGCACCACAAGTAGTTGAAGTGACTACCGCGGCACCCGCAGCTCCCGCAGCTCCTGCGGCTGCCCCAGCCGCTGATGATAGCCAATACATCACCATCAAATCGCCTATGATAGGCACGTTTTACCGCAGACCATCGCCCGACAAACCCACTTTTGTAGAAGTAGGCAGCGAGATTAGCTCAGGATCGGTAGTTTGCATTATCGAAGCCATGAAGCTATTCAACGAAATTGAATCAGAAATAGCAGGAAAAATAGTAAAGGTTTTGGTAGAAGACCAGACCCCTGTGGAGTATGACCAACCTTTGTTTTTGGTAGAACCTGCGTAAGCAATACCTGATTTGTTGTAGGGCAATATATTCTTTATTGCCTATTTATGGATTTAATCTTTTAAGTCATGTTTAAAAAAATACTGATTGCCAATAGGGGAGAAATCGCCATGCGGGTTATAAGAACCGCTCGCGAAATGGGCATCAAAACGGTGGCAGTGTATTCTACTGCCGACAAAGACAGTCTGCATGTGCGTTTTGCCGACGAAGCCGTGTGCATAGGTCCACCACCTAGCAAAGACTCCTATTTGAATATACCCAACATCATAGCCGCATGTGAAATAACCAATGCGGACGCCATACATCCCGGCTATGGATTCTTATCGGAAAATGCGCGATTCTCAAAAATTTGTGCTGAAAATGGCATTAAATTTATTGGTGCTTCGCCCGAGATGATTGATAGAATGGGCGATAAATCATCGGCCAAGGCTACCATGATAGCTGCTGGCGTACCCACAGTACCCGGTAGCGAGGGCTTGCTAGAAAGCTACGAACATGCGGTAGAAACAGCCAAAAAAATAGGCTACCCTGTAATGATGAAAGCCACTGCTGGAGGTGGAGGTAAGGGTATGCGTGCCATTTGGAAAGAAGAAGAATTGCTGAAGGCTTGGGAATCGGCTAGGCAGGAGGCCAAAGCATCGTTTGGAAACGATGGCATGTACATGGAAAAACTCATAGAAGAGCCAAGACATATAGAAATACAAATAGTAGGTGACTCTACTGGCAGGGCATGCCACCTTTCAGAGCGCGATTGCTCCGTGCAGCGCAGGCATCAAAAACTCACCGAAGAAACGCCTTCGCCCTTTATGACGCCTGAATTGCGCGATGCAATGGGTGCGGCAGCTGTAAGAGCAGCCGAGTATATAAAATATGAAGGTGCAGGTACGGTAGAATTTTTGGTTGATAAGCACCGCAATTTCTACTTTATGGAAATGAATACCCGCATACAAGTAGAGCACCCTATTACAGAGCAGGTTATAGACTACGACTTGATTCGTGAACAAATAAAAGTAGCTGCTGGTGTTCCTATATCTGGAAAAAACTACGTACCCAAGTTGCACTCTATTGAATGTAGAATCAATGCTGAAGAGCCTTACAACGACTTTAGACCCAGTCCGGGAAGAATCACTACTTTCCATGCTCCAGGTGGGCATGGTGTACGCCTAGATACCCACGTTTATGCGGGTTATATGATTCCTCCGCATTATGATAGTATGATAGCCAAACTCATTACCACTGCACAAACCCGCCAAGAGGCAATAGATAAAATGAAACGTGCTTTAGATGAATTTGTAATCGAAGGCATCAAAACTACGATTCCTTTTCACCGACAATTGATGGATCATCCTGATTATGTGGCAGGCAACTACACCACAAAGTTTATGGAATCATTCAAATTAGAATAATGCAAAAGCCACCTAAGGGTGGTTTTTTTTTTGCATTACCCCTACCTAATCAAAGTAACTTGCCCTCGCTTGGTTTCGATGGTGCGGTAGCCTTTTTCATTAAAACCTTTGTAGTTTAATTGGTATATATAAACGCCTGCCGGGCAAGGATTTCCATTCTGTGTGCCATCCCAAGTGGCTTGTGGGTCGTGGGTTTGATACACCCTTGCGCCCCAGCGGTTAAATACATGAAATTCATAGTCTATATAAACACAATCGCTTACTGGCGCAAAGCCTCTATTGGCTGCTACAGCACTTTCAGGCTTAAATGCACTGGGCATATACACCGTGCAGGTACAGGGCTCCATGTTTACATCTATGGTATCGTAGGCCACACCGCAGTAGTTGCTCACCTCTACCCAATAGCGATCGTTTTCATATACCTCAATGGTAGGTGTTTGCGCGCCTGTACTCCATTGGTAGCTGTAGCTGGGGTGCTGGGGCGTGCTCAGTTGTACTACATCGCCCATGCAGGTTTCTTCTTTATCAGTACCAATGGCAGCCTCGGCTAAAATCTCATAATCGACCCGGATGCTATCTACCTCTGCGCAATGCCCACGCTCTACCTGAACCCAGTATAAGCCAGGACTATCTACCACCATGCTGCTTTGTGTACTGCCATTGCTCCACAGTACACGCTCTGCCTGTAGGTGACCTACTTGCAGCTCAAGCATTTCGTTGGGACATAGCAGGGTGTCTTTGCCCAAGTTTAAGCCTATACTTTCATCTAGTTTTACAAAAACCTCTACCGTATCTGTAAGGCCATATACCAGAAAATACTCTTCTTTATCTGGAATAAAGGTATAGGCAGACCCCTGATGTAAAATTTGTGAGGGATGACTTTTTTTGGCCCATAGGTAGTGGCAATCGTTGCTGGCAGTAAGGGTAAGCGGTGCAAAGGTGCAGCCATACACCGTATCGCCACCGGCTACCGATAGCTGCAATGCCGATAAGCGTATATTATCTACCCCAAAACTGCATGATAATGGATTGGTAGGGTCATAAATGGTTTGCTCTTGGGTAAAGAAGCTCCCAATAGTAAGGAATTGTCCTGACACAGGCATTATCATACAGGTATCTATGCTATACCAGTGTCGTTCCAGGGGTACCACCGTATCTACATTATAAAAGGGCGTGCGCTTAATTACTTGGTCATCATCTTGATACAGTGAATCGCTGATAACAAATCCTAAGTTGTTGGTGTATTGATAGTTAGGATATATATCTCCCTTGGTACCTCCCAAAAAAAAGTCAGCTTGAAAGCGATACCACTTGCCTTGCTGCACAGGGGCAGTTAACTTGGTTGATAGGTAAAGTCTTCTATTGGGATTGCC